>JAGWZD010000090.1 GCA_018968995.1 Bdellovibrionales bacterium | reverse complement strand
GCCCATGAAAGCGCGCAGTTATCTTCCAATTCTGGAGGCGGGAGTTCAGTTTCAAGGCTCATTGCGTGGCCTAAATTTGGCGAGAGACGAGAAGGCCCCAGTTGTTTCTGGGGGACTCAAAGCTATCGATCCCCGCCTTATTCCTCCGGGCTTTGCACTTGGAGGTCCTGATTATTGGGAACGTTTTGAAAAAGCCATGGGCTCTCATGCCAGTCCAGATCAGCTGGAGCGCTATTTTGAGGCACAGTGTTTGGTGGATGATGTCATGGCGTACAGCGTCTTGAAGGATGAAGCAGACCTGCGCGTTCTGATAAATGGCAGCTTTCATTCAGATTATTTCGATGGGGCTGTAGCCAGAATTCAAAAAAGAGCCCCGCAGCTTCGAGCGAAGGTGATTCGATTTATCGATGCTAGTGAATATACGGAGGCAGATCTATCGCCTCAGTTGAATTTGGCGACTCCAGTGATTGATCGCCAATATGGAGCCCTTGCCGATTGGATTTGGTTTGCAGGAGAGCCCAGCCCGACTCCAGTGGGTAAAAAATAATCGGCGAAAAAGTGCGACCTCCGGTTGCCAAGCGGCCGTCACCCGACTAGTCTCTGACGGTATCGAAGTGTGAACAGGAGTCTTTGGATTGTATCGATTCGGCTCTCTGAGGGGTTCTTTCTAGAGTGAAAGAAGCAGGGAGTAGGACCGAAGGCTCCAGCGAAAAAAAGGGGGGTCACCATGACGGGGATCATTCGCAGTTTTCAGGAAGGTGGAGTATTCATGTACTTCATCTTGGTGTTTGGGCTTTTCACTGTTGCGTTCTTGTTTGAACGAACCAACGCACTTTATTTCAGATTGAAGGCGATACCTTCGAATTTCCGTCAACAGCTCTTGAGCTTCATCTCTAAAGGGGACTTCCTGGGAGCTCAGAATTTCGCACAGAATACAGCGATTGGCTGCAATTCTGGTTTGGCCCGAATTGCGGCTTTGGGCTGCCAGCTTCGAGCAAATGGCGCCGGCGACGATGAGGTTCAGGCACGGATGGACGAAGCCTTGAGCCGCGAGATCTCTACTCTGGATAAGCGAACAGGCTTCTTGGGCATGTTCGGTAACGTGGCTACACTTTTGGGCTTGCTTGGAACGATCGCCGGCATGATTACCTCCTTCGCGGCGGTTGCCTCGGCGAGTCCGGCCGATCGTGCAACGATGCTATCGATGGGTATTTCGGAGGCCATGAACTGTACAGCTTTCGGCCTGATCGTTGCCATCCCCGCGCTAGTGTGTTTCGCAATTTTTCAGAATCGTACGGATAAAGTTGTTTCCTCCCTTACCGAGGGGGCGACTGAGATTTTCAACGATTTGATCTTCCTGACAGAGTCTGACCGAGCGATGGCCGGTGTGAATCAGGACAATCGTAATGGACTAGGAAATCGGAGTGCTGCAATGGCGAATCGCCATCCTGCTCCGAATCTGTCCGTTTAATTGCCCCGTTTCACTTTCTTTCTGTCTGTGAGGAGGTCTTTATGGCCGTTGCGGTAGGCGGAGCATCTGGCTCCGGTCGTAGAAAAAGTCTGGACGCTGAGCTCAATCTGGTTTCCTTCATTGATCTTCTGTCCATGTGCATCTGTTTTTTGTTGATGACCGCCGTCTGGATTGAGGTGGGCTCTCTACAAGTCAAGCAGAGTCACGGAACTGAGGGCCCTGCTGCTGTATCTCAGAGTCATGAAGTGGATTTGGCTGTGAGTTCGGCAACTTCTCTAGAGCTGACCATCAAGAAAGGTGGTCGTGCTATTCAGAAGCAGCAGCTCAAGGCTGGGTCGATTGAAGAGCTATCTCATCAGCTGAGTGATGCTTTGGCCGCTTTTGTCAGCTCCCCTGCTGGCAAGAGTGGGCCTGTATCCGCGGCGATGATCACTTCTTCAGCTTCAGTATCCTATGGCGATTTGATTCGCGTGATGGATGCGTTGAGACGGAATCAAGTCGTGAATCTGGGTGTCGTCCCAGCAAGCAGGGACTCAGCACTAGCGGGTGTTAATGGTGGAGGTGCTAAGTGAGTCTCAATTCACAGTTTTTGGGGAACCGCACTTTTTCAAGGCACCTAGTTTCGCGACAGTATCAGCAAAAGAAGCGAAAGAAGATGATCATCGCAGGCTTGATGCTGACTTCGATGGTCGACATGTTCAGCTTGCTGGTGATTTTTCTACTACAAAACTTTTCGGCTTCGCCTGAGCTGGCCGTGGTCGCCAAGGGAGTGAAGTTACCCGTTTCCTCTACCTCTCGAGAGATCAAAGATGCGCCAGTTTTATCGATTTCAGAGGCGGGGATTTACTTGGATCAAAAATTTGTGGGATTAACAGAGGAGCTGTTGGAGCAGCCATCTCCATTGATGGAGAAACTGCAGGGTTTGCGTGAAACTTGGCAGAAATCTCATCCGAATCAAAACTTTCCTGGCGAGATCAGCGTTCAGGCCGACCAAGCTATTTCGAGTGCCGTCGTTTCTCGCGTCATGGGCATGTTGCCCTCGCAGGCCTTTGGTTCGATTCAGTTGGCAGTGGTTGGCGGAGGTAGGGGTTAATGGGTGTGCAAGGCGCGTCGTTGAAGCGGATGACCTATGCGGCGCTGGTGGTGTGGAGTGCCTCGCTTTTCGGCAGTCCTGCTCGGGCCGATGAGCTATTAATTTCTGAGACCGAGTCTCTTCGGAATACCTTAACGCTTTCAGATCCGCAGCGTCTTCCGCTGACTTTGAGACTTGCAGATTTATACATGGATGAGGCGTCTCGGGCTGGCGAGAAAAAGTCGCGCTATCAGATCCGGTCTCTTGCTCTCTATGATGAGGCACTGAAGAGTTCAATCCAGGGAACCGCGCGAATCAAAGTGGATTTTCAGCGTGCTCGTCTGATGGCGGATCTCGGACAGGTAGACCGTTCAGTGGCGGTTTGGAAAAGCTTAGCGCAACAGCGAGAACTGCCAGATATTTCGCGGGAAGCAGCCCTCAGGTTGGCTGAGAGTGGTGACACTTTGAACGCGTCGAAGTGGTACCAGCAGGCGCTGGATCTGTGTTCTGGCGGCGACCTCTGCTCTTATATTCGTTTCAAACGGGCGTGGCTCTTCCGTCAAGCGGCCAGAGGCGGCGTTGCCGACGATCGGGCGATTGCTGAAATGGAACTGGCTCTGTTTGATTCAAAAGGTCAGATCCGTGAAGAGTCTCTACGAGACTACTTAGTTTTCATTGGAGAAAGACCCAACACCGGCGAAGAGAGTGCTCGCGCCTGGGTGTCTAAAATTGAAGAGCTGGCCCAGAAGTTAATTCGAACACAACTTGTTGGAGACCTGGCTGAGGCGTATTTTGCAGCCGGCAATAAGGTCGCAGGAGCATTTGTCTTGTCTCATGCTCAGCGAATAGAACCCAAGTTTGTGCGCTTGGCCCGGCTGGCAGAAGAGCAGTACGGTCTTCGTCAATGGGATGCCTTTGCTGCCACTCTCGAAGAACTCAGCGGAGCGCGTGGGCAGTCTCTTCTGTCGTCAGCGAGTACCGCTGATAAGGCCGAAGGCGAGAAGTTTCTTCGTCGTCTGGTGATTCAGCTCGATGGCGAGCGAATCAGCGAGAAATTGCGCACGAATGAATTTCAAAAGGCCACTTTGGCGTATCTGGCTCTTTTTCCGAGTTCGCCCGAAAGAACTAAGTTCCAAGAGGGCTGGCTTGCCGCAGAGGCGGATCCACAGAAAAAGTTAGACCGCTTGGCTGGTTGGATTCAATTAGAGCCCCAGTCTGTTCGTTTGCGGGAGTTTCGTGCAAGCATTGCTCAAAAGGCGGGGCTGCAGGCGATCGTGGCTTCGGAAATGGCTGCGCTAGCTTCAAGCCCAGAAGCTTCTAGTAAGGCGCGCGAATACCGCTACCTTCAAGCGCGTTCTCTGTACGAGACGAAGGACTTCGTTGCGGCTTTGCCTCTTTTTGAGTCCTTAGCAGCAGTTTCGCCGGGAGCTCGCCCTGACACATGGGCAATTCAATCCCAAAATTTGGCTCTCGATATCCTGAATCAGCAGAAGAACTGGGATGCCATTATTACGCGAGCAAGTGCATGGTTAGAGTCAGACTGGTCTAAGTCACCAGCGATTTCTGAAGGATCGCTAAAGAAAGAGTTGGCGGACATGGCGGAAGTGCGAACTCAAGCGCGTTTCCAAAAAGCGGTGGCGCTTGGTGAGAACAGCCAAGCATTAGTGCAGTTTCTAGAGTTCTGCAGGACGGGGACAGTGAGTGATAAGTCGTGCGAGAACGCGCGGGTTCTAAGCCTCAAGTTGAAGGACCAAGAGTCTCTGATTGCTGCGTTAGAAAAGATGGGGCCAGCACGTGAGGCTGAGTTAGCGCAGGAACTCGAGGCTTCGGGACATTTTGCTCGAGCGGCAGATTTGCTCACGAGTATTTCCATTTCAGCGCGTTCCCAGGACCCTACTGCGGCTCTCAAAGTGGCGCTGTTGCGAGAGCTTTCTGGAGATCTGAAAGGTTTCGTAAAGGCGTTGCAACGAATACCTGACTCTAAGATGAGGCTCGACCCCAGTCAGGAATCCCTCTGGTTGTCGATGGCGTTGGATGTGGCGGAAAAAGATTCGGCATTTATTGATGCAAAAGCTTTGTCGTTTTTGAGAGCCGACGGATCCCGTGAGCGCTTGGCTGAGTGGCTCCACGCGCGAAGTCGAGGAAACGCCGAGAGCAAGAAGGTCATTGTTTCTGCCAAGGTTCAGACGGGGCCCGCTTGGAGGATGATGGTTCTTTCAGAGATCGAAGCGGGATTGAAGGCAGCGCAGGGCATTACCTTTTACGGGCGAAACTCGAAAAGTCAGTTTGAGAAGCGTCTGGCAGCAATGGTGAGACTAGCAAAGCGTGCTGATGAGTTTTTCCCAAAGTGCGACCCTCAAACGAAGTCTGCTCTGGCGACGATGCTCAAGGGGGCATACGAGGGGCTAGCTCATGAAATTCGGCAGAGTCCGATTCCAGAAGGTGTGCCCCAGGACGCTATTCCGGAGTTGAAGGCGGGTTTGGAGGAAATGGCTAAGCCCTTTGACGACAAGGCTGTGGTGTATGCTCAAGTCATTCTGCCTGGGAACATGCCGGAAAATCCTGCAACAGTGGTGGATCGCATCGGAGTCTCATTGGCTCACGCTGAGACAGCTGAAGCAACACAGGCAAAGATCGATCGTTCTATTCTCATTCTGAATCGTGATCCCGAGTCAGTGCCGGCGCTTGAAGCTCTGCGGGATGCCTATCGAGCCGTAGGTAAAGAGCGTATTTCTGGATATTTTGAGGGTCGTTTAAGGACTGCAGGAGGCAGGAAATGAAACGTCTTCTTATTTTGGTAACAGGAGTGTTGCTGGTAGCTGCAACTCAGGCTGATACAGAAAGTAATTCGCCTGCGGTGCAATCTGCTCAAAATTCAGACGGAAAATCAGCTGTGACACAGGCAACGCAGGTGAAGTACCGCTCAGGTAAAGAGCTTCGCTTTGATGAGCTTTTGATTCAGGGGCAAATGAAGCGCGCTGAGATGAGCGTAGTGACAGGAGATCCTTCCGAGCTTTCGGATGGTCTTTTGCGGTTAAGAGAGAATTTTTTAGACCATTCCGCCTATGATCTGGGTGAGGAGGTGCAGTGATGAATGCTCTCGTCCTCAGGAATGAATCTGGTGGGATACTCAAAGTATTTCATTTGCCGAGTTCACAAGAGAAGCCCGTTTATCTGCAATTTGGGATGCACCGTATTTTAGGTTGGATTACCAATGAGGCCTGTTCGGAGCGTTTGGGTTACCAGGCTCGATCAGGGCGCTCTAAGGCGCGTCGATCGTTGGCATGGGGTGAGGCGCAGTGGTTGTGCCGGTTTGAACTCAAGCAGGATTCAGAGGGTAGCACGCTGACTGCGCTCGACTCGGTCGGGCACGTGACCCGATCGGATCAGGCTTGGAAGATTCGTACTCCAGTCGGGTCTTTAGAGCTAGCGAGAGCAGTAGAAGAAGGTGCATTCGGAAACGTGATTGTTCCGGACTCAGCCGAAAAGGATCGCACTCTTGAAAAAGGTTTAGCATTAGCTGCTTTACTGGCAGTTTTGGCTTTTGTGTTTTCAAATCTCACAGGACCCGTGGTCGATAAAAACGCCGCGCCGCCAATTATGGAGCCTGTGGTCGTCAAGATTATTCCGGAAAAGCAGAAGCATGTTCCTGTGGTGAACCCTGTTTCTGAAAATGCGCTGCCTAAAGCGGTACAGAACGTAAACGCACAGGCGAAACGTGCGATTAACCAGAATTTAGGTTTTCTTGGGATGTTGGGGAGCAAAAAGTTAAGTAAAGCTTTGGGCGGTTCTACCACGGCCCTGAATGCAAGCGCTGGAGCTGGTGCAGGCGGGAATCAAGGCAGCGGCGGAGAGTTGCTCGTGGGGTTGGGGCAAGGCGTGAAGCGAACATCGGTCGGGAACTCTGGAGTGTCTGGATTAGGTGGTGTGGGAACCAAAGGCGCCGGAGGCGGTAATGGCGGATATGGTAACTCCATGGTGGGTTCAGGTGAGGGCCGTGCGCTTTCAGCGATGGCTGTTTCAAATGATTTGGTCCTCGAGGGTGGGTTGGATCGAGCAGTGATTCAGGCAACGATTGCGAAATATTTAAGTCAGGTGCGCGCATGTTACGAGCAAGGCCTCGCGCAAAGCCCAGGAATCAATGGCACGGTCACAATGAATTTTCAGGTTGGACCATCGGGAGTTCTTGATTTCTCGAAGGTGGGCAAGAGCACTTTGGGCCATCCCCCTGTGGAAAATTGTATTGCTCAACGAATGATGGGTTGGAAATTTCCTAAGCCATTGGGCGGCGTTGCAGTGAAGGTCAGTTACCCTTTCTTGCTCCGACCAGTCGGAGGTTAATCGTATGAAACAGTTCAGCTCTGGAGTGAAGTCTGGTTTGTGTTTTGGGGTAGCATTAACACTACTTTCCATTGGGCTCACGGGTTGCCAAGTAGACCCCATGCCCAATGATGGCCGTGCGGTTCAGGAAAAGCCTACTGGACGGCCTGTGGGAAAACCCTGGTCGATCGACATTCCCGATCGCTTGGATTTCACAGAGGGCGAGAAGACTGAGTATACGATTCGAGCTCATGTTCCTCCTCCAGCGAAGCCTCTATTGGCTTTAGTGGACTTGCCGGTAGGCGCAGCGTTTGAGCCTTCAACTGGTCTTTTGACTTGGCGTCCAGACTATTCGGCCGGTAATGATCCGAAGGATCCATCTGCCGATTACCGCACCTATGATGTGCGTGCTCTGCTTTCCAGCTCAACCGAGCCACAGTCGGTTGTGGATAAAGTGATTACCATTCAGGTTCGGAATACGCCTCGACCCGTGGAGTTGAGCTGGAGTGTTAGACAGTTTCAGTTAGTAGAGGGCAAGCCATTTAGTGCGTCAGTGGAAATCAAGAGTTACGACTTCCCGAAGGGCCCGTTCCAGTTTTTCCTAGTGGGACTTCCCAGCGGTGTTGATGTGAGGAAGTCTCCCAGTTCGCCGAATGGCTTTACGGTAGGCTATACTCCCGCTTTAAATGCCGTTACGAAGTCGGACAGTTTTTCGAATGGTTCGTTCTCTAAGACTTGGCAGGTAGAGGCCGTAGTGATTGATCCAGCCGGGCACAAGACTGTGACTCCATTTGATTGGAAGGTCTTGGATTCTCGTCTGGATCCGGTGGTTTCAGCTCCGTCCGCATTACAGCAGCTGGACGATATTCGCTTCCAAGTGGTCTCTATGGATCCAAACCTTGAGGATTCTCCTGAGGTTACGGTTG
>JAGWZD010000089.1 GCA_018968995.1 Bdellovibrionales bacterium | reverse complement strand
TTCGCTTGTCCTGATTTGGGGCCTCCCGATTGCTCAGGCACAAACTCAGACAAGCTCGCCCAAAGCAGCGTCGAAACTCCGAACTACGGCAGTAATGGATATGAGCTCGAATCTCTATCCGATGGGCTCTGAAGCGTATTCCGCGAGTTCAAGTCTCATGTTGATGCCCACTTACCGAGTCCAGCCCTCATGGTCTGTTGGGATGATTCTTTCTGCGGCCAAGGACTGGAATGGAGAGGCTTCGTTTACTCTCATGGATCCGGTTTTTAAGTTCTCTCATCAGCCTTCGAAATTAAATTCGTATTTATCGATCAGTCCGTCTCTCGGAGTGGTTCTTCCCATCAGTGAGCGGACCCGTTCTCGTGAGTCCATGATCACTGCGATAAGGTCATCCGCGCGCTTTAGCGCTGATCTTGCCCCCACACGAAAAAACGTACTTCAGAACTTATCTGTTTCTTATGAGCTCGGTATTTCTCGAGCCTTTCATGAATTCAGCACATCAAGCACTGGCTCTGTGAATACGGCCTGGAGAGTTTCGAATGTAGCGAACCTCTCCTACGCCTTTGATTCGAAGTGGTCCCTGTCGGCCGACTTCATGCGCTCGATTGGCGTGAGTTATCAAGGGGGCGTTCGTCATGCATTCTCTGCCGGAGAGTCCTTAAACTATGATGTTGACCCTCGATTGAGCATTTCTGTGGGTCATAGCAATGAGGGCGATGTCCTTCGAGCTAATGGCGTAGATTCCAACGTTTCTATTTTTGATTCCACGAGTTCCCGAGTTTTTACGTCCCTAACGGTTATTTTCTGAGGTGAGGAAAGTGATGATGATGAAAAGAATATTCGACCTCAATAGACGCTGTTTACCGATCCTCGCTTTTACTATGGCGATCTTCGCCGTTGGATGCACGAAGGTTCGAGAGGCGAAATTTCCAGAAGGGGCCGGAGAGAATATCTTTGAAATTTCTCTCTTTACCAAGTCCGACCTGAGCTTGCAGACCGATTCAGATGCGAGTTTGAGTCAGTTTTCGAAGCCTATGCGAAAGCTGAGGGTATCCCAACAGCAGAGCAAGGTACAAGTTCGCGATGTTCGAGCGCCTGAGGCATTGCGCTCTATGTTTAAGGGCCTCGAGATCTCTGCAGTTAGTAACAAAACTTATCCAGTTCAATTCAAGCTCGATCGACAGATTTTGACTGCATATCGTGTTGTTGACGATCTATCGGAGCTCTCCATTCAGGAACGAGAGCTTGTTGAAAAGAGCTCAGCTGCCAAGAATATCCTGCCCCTTTTCCAGTACCGTGTTCAGGGCTACGGCCGCGTGGTCCGCGCGGTCAATGATCTAGGAGAGGAGACCTCTACGCTTCGAATGAAGCCGACAGAGTGGAAAGAGGCAACTCACGTTCAGATTTCAACTCTTCCAGAGGACCGTATTCTTGTGGCGCCAGCGAACCAGGATCAGGCGGAACGAGTTTTCGTTCGAGAGCGCCTGGATGGTCAGATTTTCAGTCGTTCAGAATTAGAGTCCGAGCTCGATATTCGGGTAGCCCGTGAAGGGTGGTTCCGGGCCGTAATTGACGGAAGTGAGCTACTTCTTCAAGAAGTTCTTTCAATTAATGATCAATCGTTAACCTCGGCTCAGCGCGATTTGATTGCTGCGCAGGATCGAGGAGGTCCAGTGTCGGCCGAAGTTTCTCGATGCGGCTCAGAGGTTTCGAAGCTTCTGGCCTCAGAGGCCAGCCTGTCGGAAAAAGATTGTGTGAGAATTTCTCGGTACCGCGTATCGATTTCTCATGTTGAGGCGAAGCGCCGGAGTATGGACGCCGAGGGCACACTGTCAGCCGAGGTGGAGTTCCGACAGGTAGCGAAAGCATCGCGTTTGGTACAAATTCCAAAGGACCCCCTTGTTGCTGAGGTGGGCACCAGCTCTCTGGATTCCCGCCGCTCAATTCGGGTAGCGGATGCTTCTAAATGGGAATTTTTCTTCCGTAGAACAATCGAAGATAGTCCGAATTCTTTCGATTACACCTTTGCAGGCTCGTCTGGACCTCTTGAGCTGGTGCGAATGATTTTTGAAAAGGATCGTCTTCGTATCGTTCGTGCCGATGCGATGATTCCAACAAAGGGCAATACTCGAGTTGATCTTGATGACTTGATGTCTCTGCCTGTTCAATACTTTCGTGAAGAGAAAACAGATGCCCAGGGCAATGCGCTGGCATCTCCTCGAGTTATTCCCTCTGATTCCGGTCATCCTGATGCGGTGGCGTATGTCAGCTGGGAGGGGAACTCTGTTCCTCCTGTTTCGTCAGCGTTGAATTATTATGAACTGGGTCAATGTTTCGCTGGAGCTACCGATACTACCGTCTCGGCGGTAGATAACAGAATGAGTTCAGATGGAATTGTAAGCTTCAGTGTCAATACGACCTATATGAACAATCCTGGAACGGATTGTGGCGGTGTGATGAGCGCTGGGTATTTCGACCAAGTTCAGGCCTCGTTTACTTTTCAAGAGCGCATTTCAATTAAGAAGTACGCCCAGGTCGGATCAGATAAGGGTGATTTAGAGAAGCCTTTGGTCAGTGTTCCTTACGAAGCGCAGAAGAAGCTAGGGTTTGGGCTATTTACTTATAAAAAGAACTCTCCGAATTCGTATGGCAATATCGGAGATGAGGGCACTGTTACTCCGCTTCCGGCAATTTTCGACATCAACAAGGGTCGAAAGATTCGGTATGTTTTAGCTGGATTACCCACAGATTCATCCGACGCTGAAACGAGAAGACGGCTGATCACGGCCACGCGTGAAGTGATTCAGGATTGGAACGACGCCTTCCGGAAAGCCCTCAAGGGCACTCCTATGGAGCGAGAAGGGGATGTTCTAGAGTTATTAGTGGAGGGCGAGGATAAAGTCGCTCCTGCGGCACTCGGCGATCTCGATGTGAATCATATTTACTACATTCCTAAGAAGACAAGTTCTGGGGTCATTGGTTTGGGTGGAGCGCATTCAAGTCCTCGCTCCGGTCGTGTTGCCGCTGCTTCGGTGTTTATCTACGGCGGAAATATTCACTCTTATGTTGAGTCGATCCGGGAACTGAAAAAGGCTAAGGCTCAGTTCATTAAGGAGCTTTCTTCGCCTTTGGTCAGTTCGAGCGCCCCCATTGGTGGAGCTTCGGGGCAAAGCCTAGTTGTCGAGCATTCGCCACTGAAGCTGCAATCGTCCGGGGTAAATTCTAGTGATAGGGCTAAGTCTGAGCCGAAAGAGATGTCTCGTTTGCTCGGAAAAATTGGAAATAGAGCTTTTAAATCAGCTGAGATGACGATGGATGAGCGTCTAGGCTCTCTTTCGAAAATGCCTAGAAAACCGGTGGAGCTGGCTTTTTATGAATCCTTCGCTCAGGGTGTGAAAGAGGGTGTGTTAGGTAACTCTCGGCGAATGCAGCACTTGGTCGACCAAAAGCTGGTGGAGGTGCTGTCTGGTAGGGTGCCACCGCGGGCGCTGGAGACTCTCCGTCTTCAGGCGAAGAGAGCCGAAGTGATCTCGAAGTTCTTCGATAATATGTCGAAGGCTAATGTCTGTCTGCAGGAAGCCCCAGACCTCACTCTCGATCTGCTTGAGGCAGACGTCTCGGACGTCGACCTGGCGATTGGAGTTTATAAGCCAACCCTTGCTCACGAAATCGGTCACAATCTTGGACTTCGTCACAATTTTATGGGCTCGTTTGATAAGGCGAATTGGAAGTTCGACCCATCTGACAAGTCTGAACGAGATTACTCGTCTATCATGGATTACCTTGCGAGTGACGAGCACTACGACGGACTCGCCCCTCAGGATATTGCTGCGATACGGGCGGCCTACGCAGGTCGTCTGGAGACAAACGCTGGTGAGCTGATTTCACTTGAAGATGTGAAAAAGCGAGCTGGAGTTTCGTCATGGAGCCAGCTGACTTCAGAACAGGTCCGATCCGTTGGCGTGAAATCGTTCTTATTTTGCTCGGACGAGGACGCCGGCGTGTCTCCTGTTTGTAATCGATTCGACCGTGGCACGACTCCGGCAGAGATTGTGGGAGCTAACATTGCCGATTATCGACAGCTTTATAACTTGCGAAATTTTGCCGGGAATAAGCTAGCGTTTAGTGTTTCAGGTACGGGAGGCTACACGGGCAGGCTGTTCGCTAGATTTCTGCCGATTCGCCAGTTCCTGGAAGAAACCATTCATCAAGCAGTAAATGGTGCAGAGGGCGTAGTGATTAATTCATACGCAGAAGCTGCTCTCGCTGGTCTGGACTTCTTTCATTCGGTGGTGCGATCTCCGGATGCTCCAGATATCGCTCAGGAGCAAGAGCGAGTGATGGCCGCTACTATCAAAGACGGCCGAACAGTGAAGGTGGAAAGAAAGTGGTTGCGGGATGTTCGACTAGAAAAAGACTCTGACCGTCTGAGGATTCGAGGAGTAGAGTTCGACAAGGTGATTGCTTTGCTCATGCTTACTGAGCGGCAATTGGGCTTATCTAGATATGAGTCTCAAAACCTCAGATTCTCGTACCCAGAGTTTGAGCGACTCGTTTTCCGAGATGTGAAATCTCCTCTAGAACTTCCGACAATCGGACTACTGCAGGAGTTGTTGACCAACGACTTAAAACCAGCAGGTGTTGTTCTGGATGATCAAGGAAACGGCGCTGGGATTATTGGACTCGATCCTCGATTCAAGTCTGAGGTTACCGACATGATGCGTACCTATGCGATGTTAGCGGGCGCAGTTTTTCAAGATGTCGACGGACTTGAAGCTAAAGACAACGGTTCGAGGTTATTTCGTGTGATGAGCTCTTTTCATCCTCGAAGCGGAATCCAGGCTGTTGTGAGGCCCGGCGCATCCAGCAAGGACCGGGATCAATTAAAGTACTGGGCGCCTGAAGACTCGATCGTGGCCAAACAGCTGATCGATCGTCTGCAAATGTTAGAACAGGTAGCTACAGTAAGAGATCAGCTTGGCTCTATCTATGTGGGCTTTCTTGCCAAAAAACAGGAGCTGGCGGCAGCGGAAAATGCTGACGTTCCTGACGGGTCAAAGGTAGAGGCACTGAAGCAGGAGCTGGCGGCGATCGAGAAGAGCGGTAATGATTTATTAAGCACTCTTCCTGATTCAGCAGGTCTAAAAAACATGTCTGGTTTAGTGACATTAGTGACCCAGGTTATTTCTGCAGCTGAGGCTTTGGATCAAGCGAAGGCGACCTACGACCCCAAAAAGTTCGCTTTGGCTCTTGAGCAGAGGCACACACAGATAGGACGGCTAATGAAGGGAAATCCAGCTCTTGCGGCTCTGCTCGGGGTTGTCGCCGAGACACAAGGAGTGCCACGTTCATTATCGTTGATAATCAGTGGAGTTTCTAATGAATCCGAGCGAGGTATCGTGTTCTCTAATATTGAGATGCTCAACCGACTTTTAGTTGCCGCTCACCCGGAGTTCAAACGTTAAGTGATCGGAAGCTTAGAAAGCCATGGAGTAGGCTGCAATCAATAGCTGAGTTTTCCTTGCTAAGGTTGCAGTGCTTTCTTCATAGCTTCCATTATTTCCCAGGAAATTAGTGAGAAGTGAATAGGAGAGCTGAAATTTTACCTGAGGATTTTTGATGTACGCGTTCATTCCAAGGGTCCATCCCCTAGATACGAGGTCTGTATTTAGATCCGTTCTGATTTCTTCATAACGAACAACAGGCATTAGCTTCTCGTCATAGAGTCGATATCCGAGATCTGCTGCCCATCCCTCACCGTGCCTTTCCTCGGTGCGAGTAGTGACGAACTCTCCTCGAATCAGAAAATTCTTCTGACTCAGACGCAGCGAAGTTCCGATGTCCCGATCTTTCACCATTCGAGTGTCGCGTGCCTGAATAAAAGCGGCGAGTTGAAGCCCAGGAACTGGGGTCTCGGCCTGGGCTCGTAGAGCCAGCTCTTTGGCCGTGCTCGCGTCATTAGTATTGGGTTCGCCGCCGTTTGAGATCATCGCCCCCAGTTGCCAATCGGGGCTTCGGTAATGAAGCTGTGCCCCTTGCTTGCGCTTATCTCCAAACTTGCGGGCCACTCGAGAACGCTCCGGAAGAAGCAGTTCAGTAGACGAGTCGAGCCCTTCGGTGGTGCTCAATCCCTTGAACTGTCCTACGACGAACTCCAATGCAGGAGTAAAAGAATATCCGATCCCCACTTCCTGTAAGACTTTGCTGTCTTTGGTGCTATCCGTGAAATTTAAACTTTTGGCGCCATCCATCATGAGTGAAAAGCGGGTATTCTCCGCCACTGATCCGCTCACTTTCAGCTCAGCACGACGAACTCGAAAGTTAGCCTTCGATGTTGCTGCAGAGTTATCGT
The DNA here is from genome assembly GCA_018968995.1 of Bdellovibrionales bacterium. GTDB lineage: Bacteria > Bdellovibrionota > UBA1018 > UBA1018 > UBA1018 > CAIOHW01. Next base: position 1,490 of record JAGWZD010000089.1, on the reverse strand, counting down.
TGAGAAACCAGCCTTGCAACAAGCCACTGACTTTTAGTGAGGTTTGCGATGGTTCAGAGGCGAGGCTGATTTTGGCAGAAAATGCGGTCAATAGGAGCACGGCTAAAAAAAAGCGGGGGAGTGATACCATTGTTACCTCATATTGAATGATTAGGCGCGTTTCTGGGTTGCATTGGATTTCAGTCCTACTAGCACTGCTTGGGCCGCAGCGAGGCGCGCGATGGGAACGCGGTAGGGCGAGCAGCTCACGTAATCGAGCCCCATTTGATTGCAAATTTTCACCGATGCAGGCTCGCCGCCGTGCTCGCCACAGATTCCGATTTTTAGATCGGGTTTGACGCGACGAGAGTCTTCAATGGCGATTCTCATCAATCGTGAAACGCCTTTCGGATCGAGCGTAGCAAAAGGATCTTTTTCGTAAATTTTCGCATCCAGGTAGTCTTTTAAGAAAATGCCTGAGTCGTCGCGCGATAGACCATAAGTGGTTTGAGTGAGGTCATTTGTACCAAAGCTAAAAAACTCAGCATACTGCGCGATCTCATCGGCAGTGAGCGCCGCACGAGGAAGTTCGATCATGGTGCCGATGAGGTACTTGATCGGCAGGGCTTTGCCGAGCTTCTGCTTGAATTCAGCGAGAACCCTCTCGGCCTCAGCCCGGCAGGAGTCTCCGACCAGTTTTAACTCTCGCCAGTCTCCGACCAGCGGAATCATGATTTCAGGAGTGATCTTGAATCCATCCTGGGACACGAGCTCACAGGCCGCTTCCAGGATTGCTCGAACTTGGGTGCGGTAGATTTCTGGAAAACTGACTGCTAGTCGGCACCCACGGTGTCCGAGCATCGGGTTGAATTCATGTAGGCTTTCGGCTTTGCGCTTTAAACGCTCGTATGGAACTTCAATCTTGGTTGCTAACGCGTGTAAATCTGCGTCTGAGTGAGGGATGAACTCATGAAGAGGGGGATCCAGCAGGCGGATCGTTACAGGAAGCCCCTTCATTTCCATAAATAGGGCTTTGAAATCAGATTTTTGGATCGGAAGAATTTTTGCGAGCGCTCTCTCACGCCCTTCTTTTGAATCGGCGAGAATCATTTCTCGAACCGCATCGATACGATCAGATTCAAAAAACATGTGCTCGGTACGACAAAGGCCAATTCCTTCTGCGCCAAACTGACGCGCTACCCGTGCATCATTTGGGGTATCGGCGTTTGCACGAACATTGAGGCGACGGATCTGGTCGACCCATTTCATCAGCGCCTGGAAGTCTTGATTCAAGGAAGGTGCTATGGTGGGAACCTTCCCGTGAATCACCTCACCGGTGCTGCCCTCTAGGGTGATGAAATCTCCTTCTTTAAGAATCAGGCTTCCCACCGTCATTTCTTTACGTTCATAGCTAATCTTGATCGCTGAGCAGCCTGAAACGCAGCATTTACCCATTCCGCGAGCCACCACGGCAGCATGCGAGGTCATTCCCCCACGCGCGGTAAGGATAC
>JAGWZD010000088.1 GCA_018968995.1 Bdellovibrionales bacterium | reverse complement strand
TCCAGACTTTTCTGAGGCGCTGATTGGTTTCGCCTACCCCGACAGCGCCTCACTGCTAAGCTATTTTAATAGAGATGCACATATCATTTTTGTGGACGACCTGGCATGCCAACAGAGTTTTGACCAGGTTCGCGCTGACGAACAAGTTTCGTTTAATGAGTTTTCGGCTCCAGAGGGCAGATTACGTCGAATAGCCTCGCCCCCGGGCTTTCTTCGCGATCCCGACTCATGCAACACCTCTCGCCTTTTTGACTTATCCAGGCTCATTCTTTCAGTGATCGAGCTCTCAGATCCGGACAACCTTGCAGAAACGCAAAGTCGCGAGCACTCCCCACAGTCTGGTCATCGTGTCAGCATTCGCTTGAACGGCGACCTGGTGGAGTCGAACAGAAAGTCCCTTGACGCTCTTGAAGAGAAGTTCTCTCTCTGGCGAAAACAGGGGTTTCGCGTGATAGCCTGCGCCCCAACTCGCGGACAAGCAGAACGCGTCACTCATCTTCTGTCTCAGCGCGGACAAGACGTCTTGTGTTTTGAGGCAAAGCTGAGTGCGGGATTTCGTTGGCCATCCGAAAAGCTGGTCATTATTACTGAGGCAGAGATTCTCGGCGAACGCTCTGCGAGGCGTCGAACTGGCCGAACTCCAAGCATGGCTCCGACTTCTGATGAGTGGTCCGGCCTGCAAGCTCTCTCAGACCTTTCGCCTGGAGACACCATTGTCCACGTCGATCATGGAATCGGTCGATATCAGGGTATGGTGCGACTCAGTCTCTCTGGAGCCCCGGCGGATTTCTTACTGCTCGAGTATGCAAATAAAGATAAGCTCTACCTACCTGTTTACAGGTTAAATCTGATTCAGCGACATGGCTCTACGGATTCGTCGGTAGCTCTAGATAAACTTGGAAATCAGCAATTTCATAAGACTAAAGAGAAGGTCAAAGAGTCTGTTCGAAAACTGGCGGTAGACCTGATTCGGCTATACGCAGAACGACAGATACGGCATGGCTTTCGCTTCTCTGGACGCGACCCATCCTTCGAGGAGTTTGAGGCGAGGTTCCCTTACGAGGAGACTCCAGATCAAGCTCGCGCAATCGATGCCGTGCTCCTGGACATGGAGCAAGGAAAGATCATGGATCGGTTAATCTGTGGGGATGTGGGCTACGGAAAGACCGAGGTGGCAATTCGCGCTGCCTATCGAGCCGTGGCCGATGGCAAGCAGGTTGCCGTACTCGTTCCAACTACACTGCTTGCTCATCAGCATGAGCAAAGCTTCTCAGCGCGCTTGGCCGGCCTTCCTGTAAGCGTTGCTTCAATCTCCAGGTTTAAGTCGGTAAATGAGCAAAAGGTTGTTTTGCAGTCATTGGCAAATGGGCGAACGGACATCATTATCGGCACCCATCGACTGCTTTCGAAGGATGTTGTCTTTAAAGATCTTGGCCTTTTAATTGTCGATGAGGAACATCGCTTCGGGGTGGAGCACAAAGAACGGCTTAAAGCCCTGAAGGTTAACGTTCCAGTAATTACCCTGACTGCCACTCCTATTCCCAGGACGCTTCACATGTCGCTTTCTGGGCTTCGCGACATTAGCCTGATTCGTACACCGCCCGTGAGCCGCTTACCCATTAGAACCTTCATCTCCAAGAGAGACGACGCCATCATAAAAAAAGCGATCGACTTTGAGTTAAGCCGTGGCGGACAGGTCTTCTTTCTTCATAACAGGGTCCAGTCGATTCAGCAGGCGGCATCTCGAATTAAGGAATTGGTTCCGAGCGCAAAGATTACTATCGCTCACGGTCAGATGTCCGAAGGGGCCCTTGAGGTCGCTGTAAGCGAGTTTTATGAGAGACAAACGAATGTCTTAGTGTGCACCAGCATTATAGAGTCCGGAATCGACCTTCCCTCTGCAAATACCATTCTAATCGATCGCGCGGACACTTTTGGACTAGCTCAGCTCTATCAAATCAGGGGGCGTGTTGGACGCGGGGATCAGCGGGGCTATGCCTACCTACTCGTTCCACCCGAGAGCGTGATCAGCGATGACGCTAAAAAGAGGCTTGATGTGATTCAGCGATTTGTAGAGCTCGGCAGCGGCTTTCAGGTTGCTTCACATGACTTAGAAATCCGAGGCGGAGGAGAGCTGCTGGGTCCGCAACAATCGGGAAACATTCAGGCGGTGGGCTTTGAGATGTACTTAGAACTTCTCGAAGAGGCAATTCAAGACCTGCAGAGAGATTCGTCAGGGCACTCCCCAGTGCCGTCTCTCAAAGATCCCGAGATTAAGACGCCTTTTCCTGCGTTTCTTTCAGAGGACTATGTACCCGATGTCCATCAACGACTTTCGCTGTATCGGAAGCTTTCGGGTTGCTCGAGCGACCAGCAGGTGGACAACCTTGAGGAGGAGCTGCGAGATCGATTTGGACATCTCCCAGATGAGGCCGTGAATTTGCTCTGGCTAATCCGAACAAAAGTTCACTTAAAGCGTCTAGGAATTGACGCCATCACGGTTGGAAAAGAGCGTTTAGTGCTTGTGCCGGGCAGCCAAAGCTCTCTCGACCCCAACCAGGCGATTGCTTTGGTCTCGGCGCACCCCTTGCGGTATCAGTTAACGCCCGACTCAAAATTCGTGGCCACTCGCTCGGCATCTTCGATGAAAGACCTCTACTTCACCATTCAGGACCTGCTTCGCGATCTCGCTCCACCTGGTTCCGCGCAATAGTGCTCACTCCAAGTTATTGCTAATACCTTCCAAGGGTTGTAACCTTTTTCTATGAGATCAAAATTTTCGACCCGTCTAGCTGCGTGCATTGTTACTTCTCTTTGTTTCTCCCTGCCAGCTCTTGCTGAGACCGCAAAGCCCGACCCAAAGGGAGCTGTCCTCGCCAAAATTAATGGCACCACGATATCTCTCGAGGACTTTAATGCCCGATACAAAGAGAATTTGAAGTTTTTCCAATTTAAAGCACCAGCAAAACAAGCGGTTCTAGATGACCTCATTAAAAGAGAGCTCGCTATTCAGGAGGCCAAGAAGCTGGGCCTGGAAAAAGACCCTGTTGTTATCGAGCGAATAAATACGGTTCTTTACCAAGCCGTTCTCGACAAGCAATTGGGCAAGGATCTCGAGAAAATTACTGTATCTGATGACGAGGCACAGGCGTTCTATCGAAAGAACCCCGAAGTACGAACGTCGCACATTTTTGTGGCGCTTCGGCCAGACGCGCCTGCCGACCAAGAGTCTGCGGCAAAGAAACGGATGGCATCAATCCAGGAGTCTCTCAAGCAGGGCGCTAGCTTTGCCGAAGTGGCGCAGAACAAAAGTGACGGTCCTGCGGCTGCAATGGGGGGTGACATCGACTACAAGACAAAAGACAGCTTAGATCCCGCCTACTATCAGGCTGCTTTGGCTCTCGGAAAGCCTGGAAAGGTGAGTGGCGTGGTCCGCACTCCTTTTGGACTTCACCTGATCAAACTTACTGCCGTTCGATCCTGGGAGGATGCGGACCAGGCCATGGTAAAGCGTCAGATTTTTGACGAGAAGCGTACGGTTCTCTTCGAAAAGTATATGGACAAGCTGCGTCGTGACGCAAAGGTTCAGATCAACGCATCTCTCTTAAAAGACTAAGTTTTCTGGCTTGGTGATCCCGGCTGGCTTATGAGAAAACCGGGTCCATGCGAAGACCTCGAAATAGGTGGATATTTTTTGCTCTCGTAATCGTGGCAACCGGCTCGGTGGGGTCTATCGCTTGGGCTGAGACCAAAGTTGTGGACCGCCTCGAGGCTTCTGTTAACTCCAACATTATTCTTCAATCCGACATTCGGCGCTTTCGTGAAACAGTCGGTCTTCGCTCTAAACTCGACCCGCTATTCGCCGCCTCCGCTTTAGGCGAGCACCTCGGGACCGCCTCAGACAAAGAGATTGTGAGTGCCTTGATCCATGACAGACTCATTCTTCAGGCATTTCCAGTGTCGGACTCCGATGTAGAGAGTGAAATTAACGCCATTCAATCGAATCAGCGAATTTCACGCGAGCGCCTGCGTGAGGAGCTTCAAAAAAACGGCTTTAGGTTCAATGACTACTTTGAACTGATCCGTCTCAGCACTGCAAAACGTAACCTGATCGATCGAGAAATTCGTGCGCGCGTTTCCGTATCAGATGATGATGTCAAAAATCATTTTTATAACCACTATTCGAAGCAATCGCCCGCATCGAGAAGCTACCGAGTGAAGATCATCATATTTTCGAGATCCAACTTCAAAAGCGCTAAGGCGCTGCAAGAGACTGCCGAGCGAGCGTCCACCGCCCTCAAATCGGGTGACTCGTTCGAAGAGGTGGCCCGACGCTACAGTGATGACTCCAGCTCAGAGTCAGGTGGTGACCTTGGGGCCCTCACTGAGGATCAGATGTCTCCTGCCATACGCAAGGAGGTGAAAAAGCTGAAGGTGGGTGGGGTCAGTCCTATTTTCGGTGACAGCTCATCAAGGCTCTTTATTCTCAAACTTGCTGATGTCTTATCTGTCGACGATTCGCGCTTGGCGGCCGTTAAAGAAGAGATTCGAAACCAAATCGCCGCCGGAGAGTATCACAGACAAATTCAGCTTTGGCTGGATCGCCAAGAACAACAGGCTTTCATTCACCGCGCTCCAGAATCCTAAAACCATGCTTATTGTTATTACTCCAGGCGATCCCGATGGAGTTGGCCCAGAAATTGTCCTGAAGACCATTTTACGTCGACAGACGGAACTGCCAACTTCGACTCAACTACTGTGCGTAGGTGCGAGATCGCCTTTCGAAAAACTTGGGGCAAACCTGATAGAAGTAGGGGATTTCAATTCAGCTTCTGAGCTTCCAAGAACCCGGCCCGGAGAACTCCTTTTTATTTCGGCTCCGCAGTCGCCCCCGAAAAGTGCAGGCCGAAGGGGCTCGAGATTTTCTCTGCCGGGTTACCAGAGTGGGTGGTCCATTGAGAGGGCGGTGGGACTCGTATCTAGCAATAAGGCTGCTGCGCTTGTTACTGGACCCATCTGTAAGTCGCGACTTCACGCAGGGGGTTACCCCTTTCCTGGGCATACGGAAATGTTGGCGTCGTTATGTAAAGCTAAAGATGTAACCATGATGCTGACCAATGAGCGGCTAAGAGTGGCGCTAGTAACGACTCATCTCCCATTAAAAAAAGTCCCACAATCCATAAACTATAAGAACATTCGGACTACGACCATGCACACTGTGCATTCCCTTGAAAAATATTGGGGAATCAAAAGACCTCGTCTTGCCGTTGCAGCCCTCAATCCTCATGCGGGAGAGGGGGGACTCTTCGGTGATGAAGAGGTAAAAATTATTTCTCCCGCCCTGAAGCGCCTCAGAAAAGACTTGGGCGCCACGGCTATTATCGACGGCCCTTTACCCGCCGATACTCTGTTTGCAAAAAACGCCGCCCAATCAAAAGACCTAAAATATGATGCGGTCATTTGCATGTATCACGACCAGGGTCTTATCCCCATAAAGCTGATAGATTTCGCTAAGACGGTAAATGTAACGCTAGGATTGCCCATCATACGAACATCCGTAGATCACGGAGTTGCCTTCGACCTAGTGGGCACAGGCAAGGCAGACCCTTCAAGTTTTCAGGCTGCCCTACGGTTAGCACATGAGATGGCGCTAAAGAAAAAGGAGATCACCCCATGCAGTTGACGCCTATTCAGATCAATCCCTCTATTTTTAGAGAATATGACATTCGCGGAATCGCTGGGCGGGATCTGAGTGCCGCCTTGGCCGAGAGGATTGGATATGCATATTGTAGTTTTATCTCTGCTCGCTCGAAAAAACCCCTCAGCGAGATGACAATCTCTGTTGGACGGGATTGCAGACTCACTAGTGATGAATACGCCGACGCACTCATTCAGTCTCTCCGTGACTGCGGTGTACGGGTACTTAACCTAGGGGTTTGTCCTACGCCACTTACCTATTTCAGCGTGTTCCACCTCGGTCTTGATGGCGGAATCATGATCACTGGCTCCCACAATCCAGCGGACTACAATGGATTTAAAATTTGCGTAGGTCGGGACACTCTTCACGGGCACGACATTCAAGAGCTTCGAAAAATAATCGAGTCCTGCCAGCGACCAGCTAGGGGCAGTGGTCCATGTGAACCGTTCGAAATCATCCCCGCATATGTCAATTACCTCATCCAAAACGCCAAGAAACTGCGACCATTAAAAATTGTTCTAGATGCTGGCAACGGAACTGCGGCAACTGTTGCTCCAGCTCTTTTTTCGCGCCTAGGTGCCAAGATCATCCCGCTTTTTTGCGAACTGGATGGCCGATTTCCTAATCATCATCCAGACCCCACCGTCCCCGCCAACCTAAGCGATCTTGTCCAGACTGTCCTAAAAAATCAGGCCGATTTCGGAGTGGCGTTTGATGGCGACTCAGATCGAATCGGACTAGTGGATGAGACCGGTAGAATTATCTACGGTGACGAACTCATGGTTCTGCTCTCTCGGGATGTCCTAAAGTCGAATCCTGGGGCTACAATTATTTCCGAAGTTAAATCTAGCCATCGACTTTACGCTGACATAGCACGGAATGGCGGAAAACCACTCATGTGGAAAACGGGACACTCGCTCATTAAGTCTAAGATGAAGGAGACCGGGGCTGCTCTTGCGGGAGAAATGTCGGGACACATTTTTTTCGCTGACCGCTACTTTGGCTTTGACGATGCAATCTACGCTGCACTTCGCGTCTACGAGATCGCATCAGCTCACTCCGGAAGACTCTCTGAGCTACTTGCAGATCTGCCGCCTTCAGTGTCTACGCCTGAAATTCGGGTGGACTGCCAGGAGGATAAGAAGTTTCGTCTTGTGGAGGCCGCAAAAAGACGTCTTGCTCCGGGGCGAAAAGTCACCGACATCGACGGAGTTCGCATCGACCTGGGTGATGCCTGGGGACTCATTCGCGCCTCGAACACACAGCCTGTGCTAGTCCTTCGGTTTGAGGCGCCCACCGAAGCACGCCTCAATGAAGTTCGTGAGCTATTTTTACGGGAGCTTAGAAATGCCGCCATTGAGGTTGGCCATCCGGAGATCAACCTTACCCATTCGGCGCATTAGATTGGAATTCTGAATGGATGAGGCTCATCGACCGCACGAATCTCTCGAGTCCGCTCCCGATGAGGCGATCATTGTGCGTGGCGCTCGCGTACACAATCTTAAGAACATTTCGATCAGGATTCCACGCAATACCTTGGCGGTTCTCACTGGCCCATCAGGATCTGGCAAATCCTCTCTGGCTTTCGACACTATCTATGCCGAGGGTCAGCGCAGGTACGTTGAAAGCCTCTCGGCATACGCGCGCCAATTTCTCGCCCAAGTGGGAAAGCCGGACGTAGATTTCATTGGTGGCCTCAGCCCTACAATTTCTATTGAGCAGCGCACTACTAGCTATAACCCTCGATCGACGGTGGGCACGGTCACGGAAATCTACGACTATTTGCGGCTGCTTTTCGCTCGGATTGGGAAACCATTCTGTCACAGTTGCGGCAAGCCCATTCGCTCGCAGTCTCCTCAGCAAATCACGGACCAGCTCCTTTCTTATTCCGATGGAACCAAGGTTTCTATTCTATCGCCGATCGCAAGAGGGCGAAAAGGGGAGTACCAGAAAGAGCTACTTCAGCTGCGCCAGAAGGGATTTGTTCGTGTCCGAATTGATGGGGAGGTTTTGGATCTCTCACAGGACATCGCTTTAGACAAAAACAAGAAGCACAACATCGAGGTTTATGTCGACCGACTCATCATAAAAGGGGATCGGGGATCGCTCTCGTCTAGAACTAGTGAGTCGGTTGAACTCGCTCTGAAGATGGGCGAAGGACTAATCC
>JAGWZD010000087.1 GCA_018968995.1 Bdellovibrionales bacterium | reverse complement strand
TCGTGCGGAAATGAAAGAGATGGACGACTTGAGTTCCATCCGCTCGGCACGCGAGAAGGTTGGGGCATGAAAAAGGTGTACGTCCCATTGATTGCAATTAGCGGGTTTCTCATGGTTTGGTTGGGATTGAGTCCCGAGGCCGAGAATTGGCCTCAACCCATCACAGACACCTTGGCTTTGTCTCACGCTCAGGCGGAGCGAGCAGAGGCGAGCGATGCCAAGACCTCGGATCCAAAAAGCTCAGAGGTAAAAACCACAGAGGCAAAAGAATCTGAAGTCACTCCACCGCAGACGGCTCAGGCTTCCATACCAGCATGTCTACCTACTCAAGCGCTGGCGGATATTAATCAGCGAAAGAAGACCTTAGAGGAGCGCGAGGCCTCTATCCAAGCTCGCGAGCAAGAGCTCACGGTCCGTGAAAAAGTGCTTGAAGAGCGAATGAAGACTCTGCAGGGCTACAGGGCGGAGGCTTCAAAGGTAGATGCCTCGAAGAAAAAGGAGTTCGAGGAGAAAATATCGCGAACTGTTGAGCTTCTAGAGTCTATGGCGCCAAAGGCGGCCTCTCAATTGATTTCGACGACGGATGAGCGCCTCGCTGTTGAGGCCATGAGCCGAATGTCGACTGCGAAACTTTCCAAGATCATGAACATCATGGAGCCGAAGCGCTCGGTGAGGTTGATGGAGCTGTTATCCGGAAACGGGACCCCGGTAGCAGTAGATTCGTCAAGAGTGGTCCCAGAAACCAATCCTAAGAAAGAGGAAAAGCTCTGATTAGGAAGACAACCGAGAAAGGAGGTGAGGAGCGCCATGGCACCAATAAATAGCGTTGGATCAAGTAGTGCAGGACAAGAGCGTTGGAATGTTGGACAGGCTGAAGATTCCGGGAATGATGAGTTCTCAGGAGCAGTTGCTGCAGCCGACAGTATTGCCGCACAGTCAGTCCAGAATCCTAAAGCGGTAACCGGATTTGGAACTGAAGCTGGTGCTCTGAATCCGAAGTCTGAACCAGAGGGTGGAAAGACTCAGGCATTGGCGACGGGAAAAGTAGATCGTTTGATCCCACGAAATGCCGGAGGAAGTCCTGAAGCATCGTCACTCATTCAGAAGATGACCGTCAGTTCGAATACTGGCGTGGATATCGCTGGACTCAAACCGTGGAGCCAGGATTGGGTATTTGAAGGGGGCATGAACAAACATCCCCTTCAGAAGACTCTGATCGAGACTCCAACGAGAGGTGAATCCGCCGGGGCGTTAAGTGGTCTGGAGCAATTGCTTCAGCAGTTGAACGCTACCACGGTCGAGAATTCTGATGAGAAGATCGCTTACTCAGGTCAGCTTGGACAGGACGTATCGCCTGATAGCGTATCCACAAAGCCGCAAGCGGGGATGAACTCCCTCGCAAGCGCAGACTTTCTGGATGTTCGAAGGGCGATGCAGGGTCAGCCTGGATTGCAGTCACAGTACTCAAACGAGGCAGTGACGGCAAGACAGGCAATGGCAGCTGCGAAGCAGGCAAAAGGAGCGATTGGTTCTGAGCAGGCACTTGCTTTGCCTGGTGTAGGACTGAAAGCGCCCAATGCTATTGGGTCGCAACCTGATCTCAGAGAGAAGAAGTCGAAGTTACCTGACACTCTGGGGTTATTTGGTCAGCAGCCTAATAAGTCTGAAATGGGATCTAACGTTATTCCATTTCAGGCGGGTCCAAACGCATTGAAACTAGAAGGTGCAGTGGTTCCTGGGGCAATGACTCAGAACCGACTTTCTAGTGAGTCAGTCGCAGGAATTACCCAAAGCATTCGGCAGTTGGGTAATGGTGGCGAAATGCGTATTCGACTGAAGCCGGACCATCTTGGTGAGCTCCATTTGAAGGTCAGTACTGGCGGTAAAGCTGGATCTGAGGTTGGTCTTCAGATCCACGCAAGCGACAGTCAGGCGAAGCGTATTCTCGAAGAAAGCATGAGCAGTCTTCGAGAAGGCTTAGCATCGCAGAGTTTGAGTCTCGCAAAGGTGGATGTGCAAATAGCACAGCCATCAAGTGCATCAAGTTCTGGGAATGACACCAGTCAAGACCGTTCAGGTGTTGCCGGTCAGCAGAATTTTTCTTCGAACTCCGGAGGATCCGGTGGTCGAGGTAATTCGGCGCAGGACGGACTGGCATCGTCAGATAGTGGAATTGGAACGCAGGCTCAGACACGAGCTGTGAATCGTTCAACGTCCGGTTGGTCAGGTGGCGGTGGTGGCACAAATAGAGCTATCGCCTCAAACCGACTAGACGTGATCGCGTGATGAGAAAGCGTGGAGGCTAGAAAATGCTAGGTAAGGTTGGACAAGGCGGAGCACCGATGATGCGTCCCCCGACGGATTCAGTCGCGGGGGGTGGAGTGGATCTAGAAGGTCGTGGGGTGGAAGTGGGGACTTCCGTAAAAGTTGACCACACTGGAAGCTCCGCCTCGTCCACCGAGCCAAAATTTGGCGAGGTTTGGAGCAAGATTCAGTCCCAGTATGGAGCAAAGGCCGAAAAGCCTCGAGAAGTGAAAAAAACCTTAGGAAAGGACGACTTCCTTCGACTGATGATTACTCAGATGAAATTTCAAGACCCCTCGAAGCCGTTTGAGATGGAAAAAATGGGTGCCGAGATGGCTCAGCTTTCAAGCATGGAGCAGCTCCAAAATCTGAATCAGACTATGAAAGCCTTGGTCAACAGGGATCAGCCCATGGAGCGTATGGCGATGACTGGCATGATCGGGAAGCTAGTATCGGTTGATCGTCAGCGCTTTCCACATACCGAAGGCGAGTCTAATGTTTTGAAATTTAATCTTCCTCAAGATGCATCCAAGCTTTCAGTGACTATTCTGGACCAAACCGGAACTCCGATTCTTGAAAAAGAACTCGGACCACAGAAAAAAGGCGAAGGAATTTTTAGCTGGGATGGATTGAAAGCAAATACCATCGCAGCGAAGTCTGGCAACTATACTTACAAGGTTACTGCGCTTGATAGTGGAGGTCAGGAGATCAAAATGTCTCAGGCTGGAAATGCTCGCGTCGTTGGAGTGAGTTTTGAGGGCCAAAAACCTGTATTGCTTGTGGGTGACTCGGCCAATCCAGAAAAAGTCTTTATGGAGAATGTCTCGAGAATTGTGGATGACGGAGGTTTGGCCTCTGCTTCAGCGACTATTCCAGGAGCTCGTTCACTTGCCCAGGCCTCAGCAGAAGCTCGGCCGACGGCAAGTGATACCACGAGTAACTTTTTTACCTTTAAAAAGGGTGAAGGTTCAAAGCCTTTAGAAGCGGGAGCACTTTCTGCCGAGCAAGCAAAGGCATTGGAGTCAGCAAATGAAGCTGGGCAGGGATTTCCTCATGGTTTGAATTCCAGTGAGTAAAGTGAAAAATTTACCGATTTTTTTTCAGAAAAAACTTCGATACGATTGATCTTGTAGGTTAAAAATAGCCAAAAATAGCCAAAAATGGCTAAAAAAAGAAAGGAGGTGAAAAATGAGTGTGCAATCCAGCCAGTTTCTCTATCCGAATATCACGTCGATTCCTGGCCAGTCTGGTGTTGGGTCATCTGACCCAGTCAAGAGACAGGAGCGAGGAGCTCCAGGTGAGTTCGACAGCGCCTTGCAGAAGGTGTTGGAACAGGGAGCTGGAACAGCCGGACAGCCGGATCTAAGTCAGGTACGAAATCCACTGAAGTTTTCTGCTCACGCGAGTCAGCGACTCGCAGAGAGAAAAATTCAGATTGATCCAGCGATGATGGCGAAGGTGAATGAAGCGATTGATAAAGCGGCAGCGAAGGGCTTAGAGGATACTCTGGTGCTGACTCCGAACGCGGCGCTGATTGTGAGTGCGAGTAATCGTACAGTGATCACAGCGATGGACCGGTCTCAACTGCAGGGTAACGTTTTTACAAATATTGATGGAGCAGTCGTAATTTGATCGATGTTGAGTGGTACGTGAAGAAGTGGTGTGAAAGGTAGTGAGTGAAGCGAAGTACTAGGCTGGACCCAGAAGGGAAGCCTAGCCGACCCCTGGACAGGACTGAAGTGCCTGTCTGATCCATGATGGAAGGGGCGGTGTTTCAACCAACAACGACGCAGGAGGCGTCCCTATGGGTATTCTATCTTCGATGTATACGGGTATTTCGGGCATGCGCGGTTCAGGTGAAGCGCTCTCGGTTTACGGTGACAATATCGCAAATGCTAATACCACCGGATTTAAGGTAAGCCGGCCTGAGTTTCAGGATCTGGTTTCAACCTCACTCAAGAATATGTCAGGCGGAAATCAAGTGGGTCGCGGAAGCCGACTGGCGTCTGTTGCTCCAATTATGTCTCAAGGTTCGATTGTAGCTACAGAAGCTCCGACGGATCTGGCTATTTCGGGTGACGGTATGTTCGTGATGCGCGGAGCTGAAGGACAGAGTTACAGCCGTGCCGGTAACTTCCGTTTTGATCGAGATGGGAAGCTCGTGAACTCTGAAGGATATCGAGTTCAGGGGTTTCAAGCAGATGAAACCGGCAAGATGACCTCGAAGATGTCGGATATCTCCATTGATCGTTCAGTAGTAGATGCAAAGCAGACCAAGAAAGTGGATCTGTTTATGAACCTCGACATGCGCACAGACACTAAGGTCGAGTTTGATCCGCAAAGACCTGAAAGCACTTCGAACTTTGCCACTGGTATTACTGTTTATGACAGTGCTGGAACTCCTCGTACCGTGAGCATGTTCATTAATAAGAGCAGCGACGGTGAGTGGACTTGGAGAGTCATGGCTAAAGGTGAAGATCTCCGCGATGGAAAGCCTGGAACCTTGGTGGAACAGGCTCGCGGAAAGCTTAAGTTTGATACCGATGGCCGATTGAATGAAGTGGTGACCGATAAGAACTCTTTTAATTTCAACAAGGGCGCTATTGGTGATCAGAAAATCGACTTCAACTTCGGTCCAGAAAAGAAAAAGGGCGGAAGCGGAACCCAAGTCACTCAGTACGGAACCGCCTCGGAAGCGTACAAGACCTTGCAGGATGGATATTCAGCAGGAACGCTGTCTGGTTTGAGCTTCAATGAGGATGGCATCCTGACGGGGGTCTATAGCAATGGTCAGACGATCAATCTCTGCCAGGTCGCACTGGCGAAGTTTGAAAATCCAGAGGGTCTGTTCAAGCTGGGCCAAAATCTTTATCGCGAGAGCCGGAACTCAGGTCAGCCGACGATTGGGGCTCCTGATCTGGGTGGTCGCGGAAAGATTTCTGCTAAGGCGTTGGAAAGCTCAACAACCGATATTGCTAATGAGTTCATCAACTTGATGCAGGCTCAGCATAACTTCCAGGCAAACAGTCGGGTCATTCGAGTGGCCGACGACATGATGCAGGAAGTTCTGAACTTGAAACGTTCCTAATTGAGCTCTTGAGTTGATCTAAGCGGTTTCCTGGCCGAATGCCGTCAAAAGGATGGCGTTCGGCCAGGATTATTTGCAGGCATTTACTGCCTACTTGCAGCCTGATCCTGGGGCGGACATACTTTCCTGAGAGGGGAGGTCCACGCCAGATGTCCGAAGAAAAAAAGGAAACAGCGTCAGCGACTTCGTCCTCCTCAGCAGGTGGCAATAAGATGGTCCTATTGTTGACCATTGTGAACACCGTTGTTTGTCTTGCTGTGGTCGGACTGCTTTTCGTCTCCCTTCAAAAAGAAAAAAAAGCGCAACGTATCGAAGACATTGTTGCTGAAGAGCCCGCTGCAGATGAAGGCTCCGGAGGTCATGGTGCTCCTGCTGGAGGTCACGGCGCTCCTGCCGGGGGACATGGCGCGCCTGCTGGCGGTCATGGCGCAGAAGCTAAAGGTAAGAAACTTGCCGGTTTTGGTAAGATGGTGACTCTCGATCAGTTCACTGTGAACCTGACCACCCCCGGAAGCACTACGCCAAAGTACGTTCGAGTGAATATTTCCTTAGAAGTTCCGAGTGTAGAAGTTGAGGGAGAGCTATCTCAACGAATGCCGCAAGTGCGTAATGCCATTATTGACTTGTTCAATAGTAAGAGGCCTTCGGATGTTGTTAGCGAAGAGGGACGCCAGTATCTCAAGGAGGAGATCCGCAGCGCCCTAAATGGTTTTATGGTTTCGGGGAAGGTAAAGGGTGTTTTCTTTACCAACTTCGCACTAAGTGGTTGAAGACGAAAAAGCTAGGATGGCGAATCGATGAATCAGGTTTTATCACAAGCAGAAGTTGATGCCCTTCTGAGTGCCGTCGCCGCAGGCGGGGCGGAGAGCTCGACTTCCTCTTCGTCTGGGAGTAGCCCAGCGACCGAGCAAAAAATAGTAGGATCCTCCTCGGCCTCCGGCGTGGATGTGGCGCCCTACGATCTCACCAATCAAGATCGAGTTGTTCGGGGACGGATGCCGACGCTTGATATTATTTACGAGCGATTTGTCCGTCTTTTTCGCATGTCGCTCTCGAACTCCCTTCGTAAAATTGCAACGATTAGCATCGTTTCCACCGACATTCAGAAATTCGGAGAATTCGTAAACACTCTTCCTATTCCAAGCTGTATGTCGATTCTTCGCTTTGAGACCCTTCGCGGCCCTGCAATTATCGTGGTCGAAGCAAAGCTTGCATATGCCCTCGTCGACAGCTTTTTCGGAGGCACGGATCGGCCTTTCACGAAAATTGAGGGTAAAGAATTTACCAAGATCGAGCTCTCTATTCTTCAGAAAGTCATGTTGATGGCTGTGAAGGACTTGGAAGAGGCGTGGCAGCCCGTACATAAAGTCGAAATTGAGTACATCCGTACAGAAACTAATCCTCAGTTTGTGGGGATCGTGCCTCCTTCTGATGTCGTTATTTCTACAGCGTTTGAAGTGGAGCTTGAAAACGCGAGCGGCACAATCGCAGTCGTGATGCCGTACGCGACGATCGAACCGATTAAGGCAAAGCTCAACTCTTATTATCAAACAGAGTCTGGGGAAGTGGATCATGACTGGGTGGATAAGCTACAGTCACACCTTCAGGGTGCAACAGCTGAAGTAGTGGTGAAGTTAGGCGCAGCAGAGATCTCCGTTGGAGACCTGGTGAATCTGAATGTCGGAGATGTCATTCCGCTCTCTCAGGACGCCGATGGTGAGCTCACGGTAACTGTAGAGGGTGTAGATAAATATAAGTGCCTTTTCGGGGTTTCGCGGGGAAATCGCGCGGTACAGGTAACGCGTGTCTTAAAGAATAGTTGAGAATAAAGAGGTGATGAAATGAGTGAACAGGCAGCTAGTACAACTGGAACAAATGAGTCAAAAGAGATGTCCTCTCCCACCACTGCGCCCTTGCAAGAAGCGCCTCGCGCCCAGAGCACCGTGCAGTCGTTAGACTTCATTCTCGATATTCCACTAAAAGTGAGCGTCGAGCTTGGTCGAACCCGTTTAGCCATTCGTGACATTCTTCAGCTTTCACAAGGATCAGTAGTGGAGCTGTCGAAATTCGCAGGTGAGCCTCTCGAAGTCCTTGTCAATGATCGGCTGATCGCCCGTGGAGAAGTTGTGGTTGTAAACGAAAAGTTTGGGATTCGTTTGACCGATATTATTTCTCCGGTCGAGCGCATCGAACAGCTTCGTTAAGTTTTGCTTTTGATCGAGGAACGGCAGGAAGTCGTTCCGCTGAATGTCCGTGAAGGGCAGGAAGGAAAGGAGAACATGATGTTCTCGGTTTTAGCTGGTTTTCGCAATAACGCGCTTCTTGGAAGCATTATTCTTAGTGGAGCGCTGGCATTCCTGGGGGTTGACCCAGCATTTTCTGCCGAAAAATCTCTCGTTAATATTCGTCAGGTTCAGGTGTCTGAAAACGATCGAGTCGATATTCTCCTAGATGGAAAGCTTGACTCCTCGCAGG
>JAGWZD010000086.1 GCA_018968995.1 Bdellovibrionales bacterium | reverse complement strand
CTACTGGGAGGCTGACCGCCTCTGTCAGCAGGATAAGGAATTTATATTCTCGCTTTTTCCGACCGGAAAAATTTACACCACTTTTCTCTCGGCAGAAGCGCGCAACGCCATCGGTAAGGTGGGAAAAGACACTGAGCCCGTGCTTCACATGCTGAAGAAAATTGGATTTCACTACAGGGGCCAGGTGGACCCGTTCGATGGAGGTCCGCATCTTTGGGCTAAGCGCGATGAGCTTGTGCCAGTGCAAAGAGCGCGTCGACTTCGCTATCTCGGCGTCAGTCAGTCCAGCAGTTCTGGAGCTGGAGAAACAGGTCTTTTTTGTGCCGCCGACCAAGAGCCCGGCACCTTCCGTGCTGCGCATGTCACGGCCGAGGTCGTTGACGATGGCGTGCGGGTATTACTGTCAGCTCAAGAGGACGCTCGTCAGATTCAAAGACAGCTTGGGCTTCAGGATGGGGCAGATGCGGTCTTCATGCCTTACTATTGAGGTGAGTGATGTTTCTCGGAAACTATATTAATGGCCAATTCGTAAAGGTTAAACCTGGAGAAAAAAGCGGCGAGTGGCGAGCGAAGAGTCCAGCAGATTTGTCTGACGAGCTGGGGGTGGTGGCTTATTCTTTTTCAGCAGTAGATGAGGCTGTGTCTGCCGCAGAGGGGGCGAGGGTTGCCTGGAGAAAGCTTGCCGTCACTGAGCGGGCAGCACTTTTGAAGCGGTATCAAGAGCAGCTAAGGTTACGTGAGAAGGAATTCTGCAACTTGATCGCTCGCGAGGTGGGTAAGCCAATATGGGAGGGGCGCACCGAGGTGACCGCAATGGTCAACAAGGTGGACATCACCATTGAGGAAAGCCTGAAACTGGTTCAGTCCTTCGACATCCCTAATATTATGGCAGACACGACAGGCTCCTGTCGTTATCGACCACATGGAGTCATGGCCGTTATCGGGCCCTTCAATTTTCCAGGCCACCTTCCGAATGGGCACATCGTGCCGGCGCTTTTAACTGGTAACACTGTGGTTTTTAAACCATCTGAAAAAACACCGGCTGTGGGTCAACTAATGGCCGAGTGTTTTCATGCTGCGGGTATTCCGCCTGGAGTTTTTAATCTTCTCCAGGGCGAGAAAGAGGTGGGGCGCCGACTTTCGGTGCATCCAGCGGTTTCAGGAGTGTTGTTCACCGGCTCCTACGAAGTGGGCACTCGAATCAAACAAGATACTCTTCAGCAACACTGGAAGATTCTTGCTCTCGAAATGGGAGGTAAAAACTCGACAATCGTATGGTCTGACGCCGACGTCGAGCTGGCAGTCTATGAGACTCTAGTCTCGGGTTTTATCACAGCAGGACAAAGGTGCTCGGCAACAAGTCGGGTGATTGTTCATCAGTCGCTACTTGAGAAGTTCATTGAGCGTCTGCATGAACGCGCCAAGGCATTTAAGATTGGACATTGGTCGGATGATCCGTTCATGGGTCCCCTCATCGACTCTTCGGCTGTTGACAGGTATCTAAAATTTATAGGCGTGGCGGCACGAGAAGGGTGCGAGCTGATCATGCGCGGTAAGGCTCTCGAGCATTCTAGGCAGGGCTTTTATGTGACGCCATCCATCGCATGGGTAAGGTCACCCAGTCTTGAGCACACAAAAAAGAGTGTTTTCCAGCAGACCGAGCTGTTTGCTCCGGCCCTGGCGGTTTTAGGTGTAGCCAGTCTAGAGGAGGCCATTCTTCAGGCTAATGAAACTCAATACGGCTTGGTGGCGAGTGTCTTTAGCAAGAGTCGCGCAGTGTTTGAGGAGTGTCGCGAAGGCTTAGAGGTTGGCCTCGTAAACTGGAATAAGTCTACGGTGGGGGCGTCCTCGCGACTTCCCTTTGGTGGGTTTAAAAAAAGCGGGAATCACTTTCCCACCGCCTTAACGTCCACGCTCTATTGCGCCTCACCGGTAAGCTCTCTTGAACTAAGCGCCCCGCCGAGTGCCGAGGCTTTAGCTAAAAACAGCGTGGGTTTAAACTGGTTTTCGGACTAACCGGAAATGAACGGTCTACAAATAAAAAGGGCGCTCTTTCGAGCGCCCTTTCAAACCTTTTCAGATTTGGTCAAATGACAGAAGTCAGTTTGACTTGGTGACGTTTGAAGCTTGTGGACCTTTCGGGCCATCAATCAGCTCAAAATCCACCCGCTGACCTTCGGCGAGAGTCTTGAACCCGTCGCCCGTAATCGCGGTGTAGTGAACGAACACATCGCGCTCGTTTCCATCCGCCTGAATGAAACCAAAACCTTTGCTGTCATTGAACCACTTCACCAAACCTGTTGCCATTCAAACACCCCCTATTGAGAAAAAAGATCGAATCTTTCTTTGGCGCCTTATCCAAAACATTTTGGTTGGGGCTCCAAGCCGAATTCGACGAATCAGCAACGTGGACAGAACTAGCGGCCGTCTGCTCCCGCGTCAAACAAAAAGTGAAACCGGAATGGTTTCCCATTCCGGTTTCTAGTGCCGTAACAAGGGGTTGACTTATCTGGGGAGGGCCGACTGGAGCTGTTGTTGCGGCATTCCGTTATACGGGTAGGGGACCGTATTTGGACCTTGATTTTGTTGGGGGTAGCCACCGGGTTGAGGTTGCTGTGGGGCCATTGCCGCCATTCCGCGCGCCACCTCCTGGGCGGCGATTCCAAGAATTCGTTGAGGCTCGCTTGCGAGTGAGCTTTGAGCCTTCTGGCAGCGGGCGACGGCGGACTTATCTCTTCCTCGACTGCGATTTGCCTGGGTGCATGCGTCAGTCATTTCCCGTTGCAGATTCTGAACGAACCCTTGAAATTCGGGCTGCATCGAAATCAGGTGCTGAAGTTGGAACGGTTGTCCACCCATCGGCATAACGGTCGCTTGAGCGAGAGCAGACGAAATGAGCTGAGCAGCCAGGGCATTTCCACGCGCCACCTCAGCCCGAGAGGCAGCGAATTCCTTTTTTGCGTCAGAGACCTCGCTAGACTCGGCGAGCTCTTCAAGAGCGTAAAGGGCTGCCTGGGTTGTCTCAATCGAGGACGGATTGCTGCGAGACATCTTTTCTGCAAGGTCCATTCGGATCTGAGCAATAGAGTCTTGTTGGCTTCGGTCGCCGTTGGCGAACTTAGAGGCCCACTGCGAAAGTCCCTCATCAATGGAGGCATAGTCTTCGGCCTTTGCGCGAGAGGCTTGTTCTCGTAGGCGACGCAGGCGCTCTTCACCGATTCCCTTACGGAGAGAGTCCGCTTCATCGTCCTCGATTCGGCCGTGACGGACAAGAATGTTCAGAGCCGAAAGGGCTTCGAGATCCTTCTGGTCTGTTCCGCGAGAGTTCCGGGCGACATCTTCGCACTGTTCTAGCTGTCGTTCGAGTTCGGCCGCTTCTGATTTCATTTCTTCTCGACGACGGGTTGCCTCAGATACAAAGCGAATAGGCTCGGCAAACGAGCGACTCTCTAGCTTCGGTGGGTCCACGTTAGTGTCTTCCCAGGCAAAACCTACTTCGAGATCTTTTCCCTCAGATAAAATTTCAGACTGCTTCAGTTGCGAAAGGCGAGCAAAAACCTGTTCATTTCCGTACCGAGCATCGGGGAAAAGCTTTTTCTGTTCGGCAACGCATGAGGAGAGCCCACCCATGTCGCGAATCACAAAGTCGGCGCGTCCTGTGGATTTTCTAGAGCGGACTTCCAGGTGGTCAAGGCAGGCCTTGTAGACAAACCCCTTCAGCCGAACTGAGCCCTTCTCCATGTCAGCGTCAGCGCCAAAGTGGTCTGAGAAAATCGACTTCGCTTCCTCTAGGCTGAGGTCGTGGGGGTCTCCTGCGGAGGCCATCCCTAGTTTTGGGGCAAAAATCAGTGCAAATGCGGCAAAAGACAGGGTCCAGCGGGTATTGTTACGGATTAGGGACATGGCTTCTCTCTCCTCAAAAAATTCTCTATGCACAGCATCAAAGCAATGCTTGGGCCAACCGGCCGGGTCCAGGGCCCCGAAAGAGATCAGGTGAAAAGCGCAGGCAAATCAGGTACCTAAATGTTGCGCGAAAACGAGTCGGGAGAGGGCAGCGGGGGCTCATCAGCCAGCACGCTGGTTAGTGCTCACCCGGGTGTCAAATCGGTTTACAGGGGTAGAGATTCAAATGTTTCGGCCGGCAGATCATCTGGGGTTGCAAAGAGTTTTAGGGGGAACAAGGGGGCAGCTTCCGCAGCAGGCGGAAAAGCTCGACCCTTCACTTCCTATCGCTCGAGATGAGCTGCTGATTGAGGTGGAGAGCCTCAATGTTGACTCGGCAAGTTTTCATCAAATTTCTTCGGCGTGCTCTGGAGATCTATCGCGCATTGAATCTCACATTCTTGAGCTTGTTCGGCGACGTGGCAAACATCATAACCCAGTGACCGGCTCTGGCGGTATGCTCATTGGAACGGTGAAGCAAATCGGACCCGAGTTTCCCATTAAGCAAAAGCCCGTGCGAGTTGGAGATCGGATCGCGACCCTGGTCTCACTGTCGTTAACTCCGCTGGAGATCAAAAGGATCAAAAAAATTCACGCTTCGATTGACCGGGTGGATGTTGAAGCACATGCGATTTTGTTTTCTTCAGGACTTTTCGCGCGGCTGCCTGAAGATATTCCCGAAACGGTAGCGCTGGCGGTGCTCGACGTTGCAGGAGCCCCTGCGCAGACTCGCAGGCTGGTTCGCGACGGAGACACCGTGGTTGTGGTTGGTGGAGGCGGCAAATCCGGTGTCTTGTGTCTTTATGAGGCCAAAAAGAAGAACACTAAAACAATAGCTATCGACTATTCTGACGAAGCCATTCGGAGGCTGCGTTCGCTTTCGTTTGTGGACGAGGTGATTCAAGGGGACGCTCGAAATGGCGTTGAGATCATGCAAAGTGTGGCGAAGTGCACCAACGGAAAAATGGCCGACCTGGTGATCAATGTTACTAACATTCCGGAAACAGAAATGTCGTGCATCTTGTCCTGTAGAAACCGAGGCTCAGTTTATTTCTTTAGTATGGCCACCAGTTTTACTCGCGCTGCCCTTGGTGCCGAAGGGGTGGGCGCTGATGTCGATCTATGGATCGGTAATGGATACGCAGCGGGGCACGCCGAGCTTTCACTCGAGCTTTTGCGCGAGAGCGAAGAGCTTCGTCGACTTTTTACCGAGATTTACACTTAGGAAGTAGGGAGTCTGAATATGGCACATCTTCATCTCGACCCCAAAAAAATCAGTCACTGTCGCGAGCTTGCAAATAAAATATCAAGTCCCGTAGAGGGTCTGATCAACACTCACACGACGGTGGCTATCGAGCGCGCGAGTCTGCGACTTATTGGAGTTGAGGGCGCGGTACAGCAAGAAAAACAGGTTGTTCCTGAGGTGAATATTATCATTCAGGACCTGCTTCATGAAGGCGTTCTTGGTCGTGGCGCTCTCAAGTGGTTTGTGAATGGAATGATTCGGACGAAAATGACGCCGTCCGAACTTTCCTCGCAAGTTGCCCGCCGAAAAATTAAGCTCTCTGCGCTAAGCCAGGCCCCGGCGAGCGAAATCGCCCAAAAGGCACACGAACTCTGTAAGGGTGCGGTTGAGAGGCTGATACAATCTCGAGAAAAACGAGACGCCTATCGGGCAGACCTGAAGGACCCATTCGATCCAACTGGAAGAAATGGTCCGCTGCTTTACGTTATCGTCGCAACAGGAAATATTTTTGAAGACGTGATTCAAGCCAAGGCAGCTGCACAAGCTGGAGCAGATGCGATTGCCGTCATTCGCAGCACGGCCCAGTCCTTGTTGGATTATGTGCCGCATGGCGCGACCACCGAGGGGTTTGGCGGTACATACGCCACCCAGGAAAACTTTCGAATCATGAGAAAGGCACTCGACGAGGAGGGTCAGAGGCTTGGTCGCTATATTCGTCTTACCAACTATTGCTCTGGGCTTTGTATGCCCGAAATTGCCGCCCTTGGAGCAATGGAGAGGCTCGACTTTTTGTTAAACGACGCGATGTATGGAATCTTATTTCGCGACATCAACATGAAGCGCACTCTCATTGATCAGCATTTTTCGAGAAGGATTATCGCACTTTCTCGAATTGTAATTCACACTGGCGAAGACAACTACCTGACTACCGCGGATGCTATTGAAAATGGTCATCAGGTTCTAGCATCCCAGTTTATTAACGAGCGATTCGCTTTAAATGCTCGAATGACTGAAGACCTGATGGGGCTTGGACATGCACAAGAGATGGATCCGGCTCACCCGAACGTTTTTCTTTTAGAGATCGCCAGGGCCCAAATGACTCGAGATATTTTTCCGTCGTCTCCCATAAAGTTTATGCCGCCGACCAGACACAAATGCGGCGACATTTTTTACAGCCACCTCATGGATGCGATGTTCAACTTTGTTGGCGTACTTACCGGGCAAACAATCCAGCTTTTGGGAATGCCAACAGAAGCCATGCACACTCCTCTTTTGCAGGACCGATGGATGAGCATAAAAAACGCCAAATATATCTTTAACGGGGCGAGGGACCTCGGAAAAGAGATCACCTACCAGCCGAATGGGGTGATCGAGAAGTGGGCGGAGAAGGTGCTCGACGACACCGTTGCCCATCTGGAAATGATCAATAAAAAGGGTCTTTTTAGGGCGATTGAGGAGCGCGCTTTTGCCGAGGTGAGCCGGCGAGAAGAGGGCGGCAAAGGGCACGACGGCGTGATTCGTCGCGATCAACAGTATCTTAACCCGTTTTTTGATCTGCTTTGAGGAAACGGCGATGACTCAAAAAACTGCGCAAGTAGATTTAAAGAAGCTCAAGCCCTATGGCGACATCATGGGGGACGGAACCCTGCAGGTTTGCTTTACAATACCCGTTGAGCCTAGTCCCGAGGCCAGAGAGGCGGCCATTCAGTTTTGCGAAAAAATGGGTCTTGATCATATCAAAGTGGCGACGATGGAAAAGGCGGCGGATGGTTTTTCCTTGTTTGTGATCTACGGAAACCTCAAACACACGGTGGACTTTACCAAGATTCACGTTGTGAAGGTCGACGCGGAGAAGCGCTCACGCGAGGAGATCGACGAGCTGATTAAGACGAAGATTGGCAGAAAACTCGTGGTCATAGGCGCCTGCACTGGTTACGACGCGCATACGGTGGGCATCGATGCGATCATGAATATGAAGGGCTTTGCTGGTGACTATGGGCTCGAGCGCTATCAGTGGATTGATGCTCGAAATCTTGGAGCTCAGGTTTTGAACGATGAGTTACTTAAGAGAGCACTTGCCGAGCAGGCAGACGCCGTTCTTGTCTCTAAGGTGGTCACTCAACATAATATTCATATGAGAGACATGAAGGATTTGATGAACCGAGCTCGGCAAATGGGGCTACTCGAGAAGATGGTCTTTGTTGCCGGCGGTCCGCGTGTGACTCATCCGCTGGCGTTAGAGTGCGGTTTCGATGCGGGCTTTGGCGTTGGAACCAAGCCTTCAGATGTGGCCTCATATATTGTTGAAGAGTTTCTTCGTCGGCAGTCTCAAGGCGTCTCGAAGGAGCAACGGGAAGAGGCGCCACAGCGAGCAAAATCGAAGGTTCGGCCGACCCGCACTAAATCTCGCATTGCAAAATCTGGGAAGCGTCAGGCAAAGTCTAAGCGATGAGTAAGAAGTCTCTAAAGCAGAAGAATAAGAAAGTGGCAGCAGGTGCTTTCTTGGTGGGACGTGATGAGGAGCTCGAGAAGATTCGGGCCTGCGTGTTGGCTCGTCGCAACCTTCTTCTTGAGGGTCCTGTGGGTGTTGGAAAAACCCATCTTGCTCTATCGATCACGCGAGATCTGGGGCGAGCGGTTTTTAGGGTGGATGGCGATAGCCGCTATTCCGAGCAAAAGCTTTCTGG
>JAGWZD010000085.1 GCA_018968995.1 Bdellovibrionales bacterium | reverse complement strand
GATCACCTTTCGATCTATGTGGCTTTCCATAACCGTAGGCTCACTTCTTTTGGCCCTTCAACAACAGCGATCGAGGCCAGTTAGAAACCTTCATGAATTCAATGGGATGAAATCCAGTAGTCCGAAGTTCACGACTGTTTAAAAGAGGCGGTTGAAACCCGATCCCCTCGAAACACAATTTCCGACTAAAAAGGTCTAAAGTTCCGCCAAAATCCAACCGATACAGCCCCTGAGAGCTATTTGACAGACTAAATCTATCAGGTATCTCTTCTGACGGTACAGCAATCTGTCAGCAACTTTAAACATGAGGACCTATAGAGGAGGAATTTATGGGTTTAAGAATCAATACGAACGTGCAGTCCCTGATTGCCCAGCGCAATCTTGGGATTTCTAGCAAAAACCAATCTGCGAGCTTGGAGAAAATCTCTTCAGGTACCCGGATCGCGAAAGCTGCAGATGACTCTGCAGGTCTTGCGATCTCTGCGAAAATGTCTGCGGACATCCGCTCTTTGCGTCAGGACAACCGAAACGCAAACGACGGTATCTCCATGGTGCAAGTAGCAGAAGGCGGAATGAACGAGATCGGAAACATCCTGACTCGTTTCCGTGAACTATCGATCCAGGCAGCTTCCGACACCATCGGTGACAAGGAACGCGGCTTCATCAACAAGGAAATGGTTCAGCTTCGCGGTGAAATCGACCGGATTGCAAGCACCACCGAGTTCAACGGAAGAAAACTTCTCGTGGGCGAAGGTGACAAGCTTGAGATCCAGGTTGGTCTCAACAACTCTCCAGAGCGCGACCGTTTCGTGTACGACACTCAGAAACTCAATGTGGGCGCAAAAGCCCTCGGAGTTCATGATGTGAACACTGAAAGCAAGGAAGACGCTCAAGAGAACCTTGCAAAGATCGATAGTGCGATCAAGATGCTCTCTGAAAATCGCTCTGAAGTGGGCGCTCTTCAGAACCGTCTCTCTTCATCTGTAAGTAACTTACAGATCTATGAAGAAAACCTCTCGGCCGCAAAAAGCCGGATCTATGATGTTGATGTTGCTTCTGAATCTTCAGAACTCACCAAGCACAACATCCTTGCTCAAGCCGGTACTGCGGTCCTCAGTCAAGCCAACACAAATTCCTTGGGCGCTCTAAAGCTCCTCGGATAAATCGGGGTGGAACGGGGGGAGGTTCGCCTCCCCCCTTCCTCAACTTTTCAGGTCGGCTTCGTTGAATTGTTAAGATCAAAATCTTAATAAATGTTCGTTATTATTGAATTAATAAAATAACATACTAAATTGCTAAACTTTTTTGATGCATCAAGCCAACAGGTTTCGTACACTGTTTCTGAGGGCGTCGAAAAGCCCTGGGCCATAAGGGACCCAGGCACGCATGAACGGGTTACAGCGTGAGACGAAAGGGCAAAGTAGTATGGGACTCAGAATAGGAACCAATATCGCCTCCATGGCGGCTCAACGAAACTTGAGTAAGACAAGTTTGGAAGAGCAAAAAATCTTCGGTCGATTGGCATCCGGCAATCGGATCGTTTCCGCAGGGGACGATGCAGCGGGCCTCTCGATTTCTGAAAACCTTCACGCACAAATCCGATCCATGAAGCAAGCCGAGCGAAACGCAAACGACGGAATCTCGTTTGTTCAGGTCGCAGAAGGCGGTCTCTCGGAAGTGGGAAATATCCTGGTCCGAATGAGAGAGCTCTCCATCCAGGCAGCCTCCGACACCGTGGGAGATCGGGAGCGCGGGTTCATCGACAAAGAGTATCAAAGTTTAAAACAAGAAATTGATCGCATCGCGAATGTAACCAATTTCAACGGCACCCCGCTCTTAAACGGTATGGCTCAAAAAGACGAGCTTGAGTTTCAAGTAGGTGCCCGAAACAATAATGCCGACCGCATCCAATTTGCAGTAAGCGAATACGATGTACGGACCGACAAACTTGGTATCAATGGAATCTCATCCGAGACCATCGATTCAGCTCGGGACTCCATCGACAAGCTCGATGAAGCGATCTCAAGAGTGACCGGAGCACGAGCGGGACTCGGCGCCATGCAGAACAAACTGCAGTCTACCGTGAACAATCTGCAAATTGCGAAGGAAAACCTAGCAAATGCAAGATCACGGGTGATGGATGCCGACATCGCCGAAGAGGCGACTGCTATGGCTCAAAAGCAGATCCTAAACCACGCAGGAATCTCGGTTCTTGCTCAGGCGAACTCCTCACCACAACTCGCTTTGAAACTGCTCTGACCTGATTTGAAACCTGAAAAGTGTTCTCACGCCGAAGCCCTGGGGGATCGCCCGGGTATCAGTTCTGAGCTGTGCCCGGGCGGCCTCACTCCACGATCTTGTCGGTATTCTTATCGATGGTGAATCGGAAGAGTGAATCCTCGAGCTTCGAGGCCAGAGAAATCTCCTGCAACTCAATGCGAGTGGTGTTCCCACTCGTGTGAGTCAGGGTAACTCTGGAAATCATTTTTTTGATTGTTTCGATTTCTACTTCAGCAACCGATACATCTCCAGCAGTTCCTACCCTTGGCTTGAGTAGGAAAATATTCTTAGCCTTTTCGGTGATGGCCACAGCACCTTTGCCAAACTCAAAGGTTCCACTCAGCAACCCGTTCAGGAACTGGGTTTGAACCTGACTTTTCTTTCGAATGATAACCTGCCCGCGCTCACCCGTATCAAACGGCGGCGTATAAAACCAATACACCTTCCCATCGCTCACCAGGATATTCGGATCAGGCTCGAGCGTTTCCCATCTGAGTTTACCGGGACGCTTGATCCAAATTCTTCCTTGAGCCTTTTTTGTCTGACGAGTTGCTCTGATTTCCGTACTCTGGGTGAACTCCGCCTGAATTCCGGCAGACTTTTGATATTGGGCCTGAACTTCCTGCAGAAGAGGTGGCAGAGATGCTTCAGACGCGATCCCGAACCTCGGTGGCATAACCACCAACAGCGCGAGAAGTACCGCCCTACTGAAGCTGGATTGATACCATTCTGGAAACACCGGGCTCCTCCATCGTCACCCCGTAGAGTGCATCGTTCAACTCCATGGTCTTCTTGTTGTGAGTCACAAGGATGAATTGGGACTTCACGGACATTTCACGCACCAGCGCGTTGAACTTTCCGATGTTAGAATCATCAAGCGGAGCATCCACCTCATCCAAGATACAGAATGGAGATGGCTTCACCATGAAGATCGCAAAAATCAGGGAAAGAGCCGTAAGTGCCTTTTCCCCACCTGAAAGAAGAGTCATGTTCGAAATCTTCTTTCCAGGAGGCTGAGCCAGAATGTCTACTCCGGCATCAAGAATATCGGTGGATCCTTCCGGATACACAAGCGACAGCTGCGCTTGACCGCCCCCGAAAATAATCGGAAACAGTTTTTCAAACCGGGATGCAATCGCCTCAAATGCCTTCTGGAATCGTTCTTCCGAGGTTTTGTTGATGTGCTCGATTGCCTCGTTCAGATTCTGCATCGAAGTTTCAAGATCGGCCTTTTCCTTGAAGAGGTGCTCGTGACGCTTCTGCATGGCTTCGTATTCCTCGACCGCCATCGTGTTCACCTCACCCAAGCGCCGGATTTTCTCACGCAATTCTTCTACATCGGCATGAAGAACCTTTTCTTCCTCTTCCGACATTTCAATCGTGACGACCGGATCATTCATTTCTTCCTGGATGTCGACACCTTGGGCTTCCTCGAGGCACCCGACTCCATACTTCTCTTCCATGTTGGCCTTCAGATGTCCGAGCTCAGAAACCACGCGTTCGATATCAATGGAAAGCTGGGTGAGCGCTTGGGTTTTCTCGTCACCAAGCTTGTGCAGTTCCTTGATCCGCTCCATACCGGAGGTCACCAGGGAATTGGACTGCTCAAATCGATCCTTCAGGATCGAGAGCTCCTCGCGCTTTTCCGAGAGCAAGCGGGAGAGTCGCTGAATCTCGGATTCATGCTCTTGGTCTCCATCCGAATACTGAGAGCGATCCTGACCAAAGGTTTCGAGTAAACGATCCACCTCGCTTAGACGACGCTCGCGATCCTGTAAAAACCGCTGCTCGGTCTCAAGCTCTTTCTTGAGTGAATTCTTACGTTCCCGCTCGGAAGCTTCCTGAATCCGGACGTCCTGAAGAGAGGTCTCGGAAGCACGAAGCTCCTCGTCCTTCATCGACAAACGCTCTTCATGGTCCTTGATCCAGACTTCAATCTCTGACTTACGCTCAGCCATCTCAGCGAGAGAAGTCTGAAGCTCCTCGATGCTTGCGCGGGACGCACTGATCTGCTCTTCAATCTGCTCGCGATCCCCCGAGAATCGAGCGGTCGAACGCTCCACTTCAGAGACCTTGCGCTCGATCTGGGATTTCCCACGATCCAGAGAATTTACTTCCACTTCCAGATCGCTTCGGGATTGAGAAAGGGACTGCACTTCAGTCTGCAAACCTTCAAGCTTGATTCCGGCAGCGCTCAATGCATTCTCAAGATCAAGTTGCCTTACTTCTGCCGCAGCGACTTCGCCTTTCAGCTCCTGAATGATTCTCTTCCTTGCTAGCAAGGATCCCGCTTGATCACTCTCAGCGTTTCCTCCAAAGAGAACACCTTGATTCGAATCAAACCAGATCCCATTGCGAGTGACAAAACTGATGCCTTCCGCCTGATAGGTGCGAATATCGGATACAGCTGGAACCTCTTCCAATACTTCTACCGAGGAAACAAGGACTTCGATCAAGCGATGAACGGCGCGCGAATTCTCAACCGAATACCCTTCCGGAGAAACAAGACGAACGAACTTGTGAAGCGGATTGTAGCTGGCCTTTTCCTTGAATTCGGCTGATGGAATTGCAATCTGGATTGCGGCACTTCCGGCATCGTTTTCACGCAAAAACTGAAGCGCCGAAAAAGCCGCAGAAGCATCCTGCGCATAGAGCCGCTCAAACGCATGACCAAGAACCGCTTCCACTGCCGCCTCATATCCGCTTTCGACCTCGATGAAGTCGGAAAGGACGGCAAATGGGCTGCCTTTCTCAGAGGACCACTCGAGAATCTTCTTTGGACCATTAGCCATGCCTTCGCGGGCTTTTTCAAGCTCTTCAAGACTTTTCAGGCGAGAGCTGAGGGAGGTGAGCTCCTTTAGCGCGCGATCGCGATCGGATCGAAGCGTTTTGGTAGTGGTCTCGGTTTCAGCCAACTCAAGCTTCTTTTGTTCCAGCGCCCCCCGGGCCTCATCGCGAGCGTGAGTGCGCTCTTCGAGTTTTTCAGTGATCGCCACTAACTCTTGTCTTTGGATCTGAAGCTCGGCAAGAATCTCTTGCTCTTGCGTCTTTAGGGCCTGAAGGCGCGCTTCTGCGCCTTGAATCCGCTCTTCAAAAGTTGCGATCTTAGAATAGCTTTGCGAAGTTTTTTCGGTAAGTTCTACAAACTGCCTGCGGTTTGTTTCAGCCTCGCGCTTATTCGTGTCATGCGCATCCCGAAGAGAGAATACCTTTGATGACAATTCTTCGGCCTGCGCCGTGAGCGCTTCAACTTTTCCATCCAAACCCGAGAACTCTTCGCTCTTTGCAGCCACCGACTCGCGGTACTGATTCAACTCCTCTTCAATCTGCTCTTTTTCAGAGGCGAGTTGAACAAGTTGACGATTCAAATCTTCCTGACGCTTGCGTGAGAGCTCAAGCGCACTTTGATGATGAGTCAGGTCAGAGGAGTAGCTTTCCACCCCTGCCTGCAATTGTTCCACCAGCTTGGAATCATTCAATTGCTCCACCCTGCGGGTCTCAAGATCGAGCTCACACTGGGAAAGCTCAGCGCGAAGTCCGACCAAAAGGTGATCGAGGCCCGCACGATCCTGCTCGATCTTTCCGAATTGCCGATTCAGGACTTGAAACTTGCGACGTCCCCATGCGGTTTCTTTTTCCAAAAGCTCTGCACGGTACTCTTTGTAGCGGCGGGCCTTTTGCGCCTGACGCTCAAGACTGGAAAGAGAGCGATCGATTTCTGCAAGAACATCATTGATCCTCGCAAGGTTTTGATTCGCGCCTTCGAGCTTTTTTAAGGATTCTTTTTTGCGGGCCTTGTACTTTGCGATCCCCGCCGCATCCTCGATGATGAGCCTTCGGTCTTCGGGCTTCGAGTTTACTACCTTGTCGATCTGCCCTTGCTCAATAACGGAATACCCTTTGGCTCCGGCACCGGTATCCAAAAACAACTCATGGATATCCTTCAAGCGGGCCTGAACTCCGTTGATGAAATACTCTCCTTCGCCGGAACGATAGACCCTGCGGGTAACCGAGATCTCCCGTTTCTTTACGGACACAGCCCCCTCTTCGGTGGAAGAAGCTCCCATCGGAGCGTTTTCGGTATCCACCACATCCTGTTCCAGAACCAGGGTTGCCTCAGCCATTCCAAGAGGCTGATATTTTGAACTTCCTTTAAAGATAATGTCATCCGAGCCGCTTGAACGAATGTGCTTGTAGGACTGCTCTCCCATGACCCAGAAAAAGGCGTCCACAATATTGGACTTTCCAGAACCATTTGGGCCAACAATACCCGTAATGGGTCGGTCAAAGTAGATCACCGTTTTGTCTTTGAATGACTTAAATCCTTGAATCTCTAAGCGTTTAATCCGCATAAGTCGATGTCCCCCAAAAGGCGTAAAAAGAATGACGCTTAGGGGAAGTTTTCGCTTAAATGGGACGAAAAGGAAACAAAAAAAGGGCCCAAGCATTACGCCTGGGCCCTGGAGTCCTGAAGACTTCTTTTTAGGGGGGTTGGGGTGAAGATCGTCGCCAGGTAGTATTATTCTTAGGCTCCCTTCCCTCTCGCTCCCCTTTTCCTTTTATTCAGTTTTTCGATCAAGCCGTAGCTCCCCAACCTGGCCGGGTTCGGGACAACGGTTCATGAGGTCCGCCGACGTCATGGCGTCTCACTCATGCTCAAACTAGCGTGGAGGCCCCACGAGGTGGACCTTGTGCTTTTCATCTTTTGCGTCATGAGAGAGCATACGTGCTTCGTTTATTCTCATATTCGTCCTCCGTAAGATTAGGATCTCATTGCTGATTTTTTTGGTCAACTAATTTTTTCGGAGAAAAATCTTTCCTTTTTTCCTCTGGAATTACAGTATTTTGGCATGCCTTCGCTCTCCATTGTGATCCCAGCCTTCAATGAAGCTGGCCGACTTCCCCAAACCCTGGCTCTCATTAAGTCATCGAAAGAAAAGGGCATTTTCAAATCGGTAGAGCTCCAGGAGATCTGGATGATCGACGATGGCTCCCAGGACGAAACCACCCAAATCGCAAAAAACTTTACCTCAGAACTGCCAGAACTGAGGATCCACTCCGTAACCCCAAACCAAGGCAAGGGGAACGCAATCCACACTGGCCTAAAGCTCATTCAGAGCGATTGGTGCCTGATCGCGGACGCGGATTCGGCCACACCCTGGGATCAATTTATTCCACTCTCTCAATCATGCCTCGGAACCCCTACACCCGGTGCCCAAATCGCCATGGGGTCGCGAGACATTGAGGGAAGCGTTCGAAAGGAAAGACAGTCTTGGCTTCGGGAAAACTTGGGGCGGATTTTCAATTTAGCCGTGCGATGGATCACGGGCCTTCCCTTCAAAGACACCCAATGTGGATTCAAGCTGATCCACATGCCCTCTGTTCGCCCTTTTCTACCCTTGCTTCAGGTGAAGCGCTTCGCCTGGGATGTCGAGCTACTGCTGTTTGCAAAGCGAGCAGGTCTTTCCATGGTAGAAGTCCCAGTAGTTTGGGAACATCAAGAGGGAAGTCGAATCAATCCATTGAAAGATGGAATCGAAATGTTTTTCCGGGTCATCCAAATGAAATTCCGAATTGCATTTCTCCCGGTGACTTCATGAACTCAAAAGAGACCCCTCTCTCCTCAACCT
>JAGWZD010000084.1 GCA_018968995.1 Bdellovibrionales bacterium | reverse complement strand
CCCGTGCCGGAGGCATTGAAGAAATTTGGCGTAAAGCCTAATCAGTTTCTGGTCGGATATTATCCCGATCAAATTGGAGTAGATCGCGCCGGATCGGTTCGCCTCGCAGCCACCACATTTCTGGAAGATGCTTTTAGCAGGCCGCCGTTAACACGACCCAGTAGTCCCAGGGTCAGCGGTCCCCCCATTTTCCCATCATCGATCCGTCATGATTTCGCAGTCGGAATTCACACGGCTGCTATTAACCGCGCCATCACCGTCGGCTATGAAGCCGGCTTATTTTCAAATATTAAACTTACGGACAAATCATCGATATCACTCTTTTTACCCCCGAAAGTGGAGATCGACAGCCGAGTCCCACCTAGCTTGATTCGCGTTCAACTCGCGATTCAGAGGGCTAATGGAGGATTCCTCGAAAGTTTATTTATAAACAAAGATATTAAACTGACTTTCACAGGTTATTTAAAAGTGATTCGCAATCCAGACTCGAGCTTTTCCTTGGCACTGAACACGGTAGATCCCGACTCACTTCAGGTTGATCAGAATTCAGCCCGACTTCCGATCCTTCTACCGCTAATCAAAGCCAAAGTGCTTCAGTTACTGAGAGACTTTAATGGTAAGCTTAAGGAAAAGCCGCTGATGCTAGCCGCTCAACTTAAGCCAACCGAAGAAATGCTAGGATTAAGATGGAAGTTGGTGAAACTAGAAACAGAACCTAGCACTGGATTTATCACTGCCTACTTCGAATTTATCCGATAGCAATCCGCTAAAGAGTGAAATTCATCTCTTTTAAAAGGATCCCTGGCATTAACATCCCACCGAGCTGGCGATGGTGGTAGGTGCTGGTCTCTGCGATGACCGATCTAAAGTCTGTGATCGCAAGCAGCTCAGAACCAAAAAAACGATAGAGGCTATCATCCCATCTCATCGTCTCTATGGGTCCAACGACTTCACCATCCTCTACCCAGAGGCAAGCATATCGAGTCATTCCGGTAACACGCCCCTCAAAAGAATCACTCCAGTTCAGATAGTGAAGATTGCTGAGATAAACGCCGGTTCCAAGGCTCTTCAGGATATCCTCTCGCTTCAGATTTCCCGGGTCCATACTGGGCGATCTGAAGCCCTCGCCCGCCGTTGCGCCGTTAGAAGAAATGCCATATTCCGAGGCGGTACGCGAGTGCACCAAGCTTCCAACTAAGTGCCCTTGTTCTATCAACGGAACTCGCTCAGGGGCGATGTCGCCCTCTCCATTAAATCGCGGAACAACACCGAGGGTAAAATCCTCCGTCAGCGAGAAAAGAGACGATAGTCGTCGTTCGCCAGTTCGTAAAAAACGAAGCGGACTTTCCCCCTTTCGAATCGAACGCTCGCTCACACACCCCCACGAGAACATCCCTACCAAGTCCGCTACGGCCGCTGGCGCAAGATAAGCCCGGTAATTTCCACGGTTCAGACGAATCGGCTTATTCTCCATTGCAGACAAAAGGCGTTTCGACTGATCGAGATCTTGCAGGTATTCGGATCGATTCCATCTCGAACCCGCAAAGGTGCTCTTCACGGCCTTCTCCGCCGGAGTATAAAGTGAGTAATCTAAAGAAAAATTCTCTGCATAGAACCATTGCCTCTGCCCCAGGCTGTTTGCGGTACCACGAATCACAGCTCCAGCAGCATAGATGCCGGCCAAATCGAGTCCGACACAGTCTGACAGCAGGCGGTCGCACACTTCCTCGGAATTCAAAAGCTTTCCTTCTTCGATTTGGGATACCTGTCCCCGGTTTGTTGGTAAAACAGCATAAGGATCGACCGGAACCCGCTGAACCTCATTCTGCATTTCACTGATCACTGCCATCAAACGGGACTCATCAGACTTCCAATCACCTGTCAGAGAGAATGTATTTTCTAAAGATCGAACACCCTCATCCCGCCGCAGAAACAACCGCATCCGCAGTGATGCATCCTGAACTTGACCGGCCTGCCTTACCTTCGCGGCGTTTAGTCGAACAAACTGACTGTCTTCACCGATCAACTCACAGGCCAAAACTTCAGCAGTGCTTAACGTCTTAAATGCAACATCGACCAGCGACTCGAAATGCTCTCGAAACGATGAAATGGGTCTATTCACTTAGCGCCTCCAAAAACCTCTACGTTCTCAAAGAGACATACAGGCGATCGATGTCCGACACGAATCACCTGATTCGGCTCAGCCTTACCGCAGTTCGGGGTTCCATGAGTGTACAGCGTCGAGGCTTCACCCACCATTTTAAGACCGTTCCAAAATGGCGTCGTAATCCCACGATAGTTAGGATTTCGAATCGTGTGAGTAATCTTTCCATTTTGAATTCTCTTGGCGTACTCGCAACCAAATTGAAATTTGTTCCGATAATCATCAATAGACCAAGAACGATTCGTATCCATCAAGATACCACTCTCGATCGAACTAATGATCTGATCAAAAGATGAGCTTCCCGGTTCTAAGTTAATATTAGCCATACGATCCACCGGTGGACGATTCCAGGAGGAGGCGCGAAAATTAGCCACCCCTGGAATTTTCGAACGAGTCTGACTCTCTAGACCACCCAGGCCTCGAATCAAAAGACCGTCCCGAATCAGATGCTCTCTTTTGGCCGGATTCCCGCCGTCATCAAAGCTATAGGAAGCAAGCTCGCCAGACACCGTAGGATCAAAAGTCACATTCAATAATTTTGACCCGTACTGAAGGTTTCCAAAATCCTTTGCACGCACAAAACTCCAACCAGCATAATTACGCTCGTCCCCAAGTATTCGATCAATCTCTAGCGGATGACCGATACTTTCATGAATCTGCAGGGTCATCTGACTGGGCATCAACACTACTGAAGTGGTCTCATTGGGGCACTCTGGTGCACTCAATAACTCTAAAGACTGTTCTGCCACTCGATCTACTCGCAACCAAAGACTTGGATCGGTAAGGTACTGCTGGTTACCCTGAAGATTCTCTCCGTCGCTTCTTTTTTGGGTGATAGATCCATCTTGAGCAGTTGCTTGAAAATGAAGAATTATACCCTCTAGCTCCTGCTCAATTTCTGTTCCTGAGGTCGATACCAGCCTGCTCTCGCCATCGAGACAGTCGATATAAGCCAAAGTCTGAACAATTTTCGATGACTTCTGCATTCGACCACTCATCATTACAACAAGCTCTGAAATCGCGGCCGGGCTCATCGTGCTAACGCTTTTCGGAGAGGCGTAATGACCTTTGGCTACTGGGCGAACTCGAGGAGAGCTTGCACCGAAGTCAAATGGAGCTACCGACCACTTCGATGCTGCCTGGGCTTGCCGAAGGGCTCGTATTGCACTTTCGAGAACGGCCGACACATGAGGCGACGGGCTGGCGGAGTATCCCATCTGACCGTGAAAAAAAACCTCCACCATGATGCCATGAGTATTATCGCTGGAGATATCTCGGATCTTGCCATCCTGACCCACAAAACTGCGGTGACGTTCGCGCACCTCTCTAAGCCCAATCCATTCGGCTTTCTTTAGTTCAGGAGAAATACAAATCTCATTCAATATTTTATTGAGGTTCTTTGCGGACATAATGAATCTCCGATCGACTCTTAGACGCTACACTACTTGCTCTTAGAAACCAGCGCGCTTACTTCCATCAGCGCGCGGTCCACCGAAATACTCTTCATACATGGAAACGATGCACATCGCTGCCCCGCGCAACGAAACTCCTGACCACAATACACCTCAGGGGTGAGAACCACAGCATGAGTGTCGCGATAGGGCCCCCATCGCCGTGCACTCTGAACTCGAATAGGAGGATAAAAGCTCAACACTGGACTGCCTACAGCTACGGCGACATGCAATGGACCGGTGCTGGGCGCGATCACCAGTTGCACTCGCCGGTACACTGCGGCTAAGCGCTGAACATCTGAGGCAGATTGCCCTCCATAAACATGAATGGATCCCGCATACTCCTTTCCTAGATGCTCCATGAAGCGATCTAAAATTCCCTGTTCGCCTGGACCACCGGTCACCACTACCCCGTAACCGCCCGTCAGCAGAGCCTGTGCGAGATCCAGATACTGCGACTCAGGCCAGTTCAAGGCGCTGCCACCCATCCCGGGATGCATGGCGACCCAAACTCGTGAGTCCGAAGAGATTCCTCGCGAACTCAACCACTGATCCACTTCCTGCTGAGCCCCCGTTGAAACAGCGATCCGAGTATCCACTGTTTTTGATCCAACAGAGATTCTTAAAGGCTGCAGAAGCTGAAGGTTGTAATCAGCCTCGTGCATATCGACTTGAGAACGCCTCTGTCTGACTCCGCGATTATAAACCAGGAATGAATACCACTTGCTCCAAGGTCCGATTCTGATGGGGATACGGGCCAACAAAAGCGCCCAAGCCACTAGAGCAGGCGCTTGTAGCACCACAGCCAGAGCAAACTCCCCTCGCCGAAGCTCCGAGACCAAGCGCCAGAACCCAAACCAACCTGAGTGCCTTCCCTCGGGGGCGAACTCAAGCACCTCGTCTACCGAGGATAGTCCCCGAAGAATCGGAGCCACTCTAGCTTGCGCCAGGACAACTATTTTGGCCTTAGGATAGTGCCGGCGCACCACCTCAAAAACAGGAGTCGATAACACGACATCGCCTAAGCGATCCGGACGAACAATGAGAATACGCGCTGTCGCTGAAATGAAAGTCGGTAGTACAGTACGATCTGATGCGCTCATTTTTTTATGAAATAGGACCGAGCCGCTCGTGCACTTTTTTTGCCAACAATTCCACAACAGCATCCAAATCTAGGTGAGTCGTATCCACCAAAATCGCGTCGTCGGCCTGCTTCAAAGGGGCCACAGCACGACTCGCGTCCGCTTGATCACGGGTAACGATTTGATTCTGAAGTTCTTGAAGCGATGGAAGATCGCCGCCCTGAGCCTGAAGCTCCGCCATTCTACGCTTTGCTCTCACCTCAGGGCTCGCTGTCAGAAAAAATTTAACATCTGCGTCAGGAAAAACTACGGTCCCAATATCCCTGCCCTCAAGAATAGAGCGCCCCTGGCACCCTAGACGACGCTGAAGTCCGAGAAGGGCAGCGCGAACCCCAGGAAGAGAGGAAACGCCTGAGGCCGCTAGTGAATTTTCAGGGGTTCGAATGTGATCTGTCACATCCTGCCCATTGGCATAAATTCGGTTCATTGGAAGAAGTGCAGAATCGAAACGAAATTCGAGGTGAATAGATCGGGCAAGCTCCTCCGCGGCCACTCTCTCTTCCTCGGTATCTCCTGAACGCCACTTTCCCTGGGTGCGAAGAACATAGGCCACGGCCCGATACAGAGCTCCTGTATCCACGTGAACAAATCGAAGTCGCTCAGCTAATCGTTTGGTCGCAGTACTCTTTCCAGTGCCCGCTGGACCATCAAGTGCGATCACCGGTCCTTGCTTCGGAATCTTCAGCGCGTCTCTCATACCGAATCTACCCCTTCAATCTCTCAAGCGCTCGCACGGCGATACGATTCTCAAGCATGGTGCCCATCGAAATTCGAAGTGCATCGTCTAACCCATAGTTTGCCACTGGCCGAAAAATGACCCCTAATTTCAGGCTCTTCTCGAAAACTTCCGGACCTGACATGCCCATCCCAACGCGAGTATTCACCAAAAGAAAATTGCCTTGGCTCGGCCAATAGGGAATCGACAAACGAGAGAGTTCTTTTTGCCAAAAAATCATGGCCCTTTTGTTTTCACTGACTGCACGCCTGACATGCGCCTTATCCGCGAGCGCTGCCTCGGCCGCAGCCATGGAAGGCGTTGCCAAATTAAAGGGCATCCGAATCCGCTCACAATAAGACAACAAGGCCGCAGAGCCGATCGCGTAGCCCATGCGGAAACCAGCTAGACCATACACTTTTGAAAAAGTGCGAAGAACCACAACATTTGGAAACTCCAACTGAAGAACAAGAGGATCAGGAATCGCCTCTTTTCCTCGGTGGCTACTCACGTACTCCCAATAGGCATAGTCTAAAACACAGATTACTGAGCCACGGCGAATCTTGGCTAAAGACTCCAGAAATTCTCGAATTTCCAATGAAGTATTATGAGTTCCGGTGGGGTTATTGGGGTTCGCTATAAAAACCAACTTTACTCGTGAGTCCCGACGAACAGAATCGAGGATTGCTCCCAGATCAAATCGCATGTCCTCAGTCAGTGGCGCCTCTAAAACTCGAACTCCATGCGCTTGAGCACAAACACGGTACGCCACAAATGCGGCCTGTGAAGTGGCAATGGCATCCCCTGAAACCGAATAAGTTCGAATGAGAAGATCGATGAGTTCATTGGACCCATTACCCAGTAAAAGCTCGTTAGGCGCCACTGTCCGATGAGCCGTTGACAGGTGAGTCGATAATGCTTTCCGGAGCGAGTAAGCAGCAGAGTCGGGATATCGGTGCGACTCCTTGAGGGACTTTCGGGCTGCGGCCACCGCTCGGGGACTAGGTCCAAACGGATTTTCATTTGAGGCAAGCTTCACCACCCTCTTGAGGCCGTACTCGCGCTGGGTCTCCTCAATGGGCTTCCCAGGCACGTAGGGCTTCAAAGAGCGGATGTACTCAGGGGGTTGCGGAAGCTCAAACATGACTGATCGACTACACCACGGCAGTGCCCCGGAGGCAACTGGATGAAGTCCTGGGTTTCCGATACTGTTACCTGGAAATGCTTACAGATTGCCCGATTCTGTATCGCGACGATCAAGTCATCCTGGTGAACAAGCCAGCAGGCATGCTCTCGCACCCAAACCCAGGTGCGGTCTCCGCTCGAAATCGCGGGGCCTTTCTTGGCCCGTATGACTTCCAAGGTAAAACCTTCCTCACTGAGGATGGACCGGTCTGGCTGCTGCACCGCCTCGATCAAGATACTTCAGGGGTTCTGATGGCTGCATTAGATCTCTCTTCTGCCGAAAAACTGCGAAAGGACTTCGAAGCCGGAAGTATCGCCAAGCAGTACTTAGCTTTGGTTCGGGGAGACCCAGGCCCTAAAGGCACCTGGAAAGACCATCTGAGCGTCAAACGCGATGGAACCAAGGTCCGAAGCTTTGTTCTCCGAGGATACGAGCCGAATGCCGAACTACGTTTCAGACGAATAAACTATTCCGCTTCGACAAAGCTCTCGCTTCTAGAAATCGAGCTGATCACAGGACGTACTCACCAGATTCGAGTGCAGGCAAACTCACGACAGCACCCGCTCTTTGGCGATGATATCTATGGTGATTTCTCATGGAATCGAAAAATGCTTCGCGAGCTCGGATGCTCCCGGCTTTTTCTTCACGCGCACCAAATCGAGTTTAATCACCCCAAGTCCGGCAAGAAGATCTCGGTAGTCGCACCACTCCCGACTGATCTTCAAGAGATCGTAGAACGTCTTAAATCGACTCAAAAACAGTAGCCACGCCCTGGCCCATCCCAATACACATTGTGGACACCCCAAGCTTTGCTCCACGCCCCTTCATGAGGTTGAGCAAAGTCGTGCTGATCCGAGCCCCCGAGCATCCCAGCGGATGACCTAGTGCAATGGCCCCACCATTGAGGTTCACTTTCTTCTCCATCACATCAAGAAGGCCTAGATCCTTCACTACTGGAAGCGACTGAGCGGCAAAGGCTTCATTGAGCTCGTAAACATCAATGTCGCCGGTACTGAGCCCGGCCTTTTTTAGAGCTTTATTCACAGCGGGAACCGGCCCATACCCCATGATGGCAGGATCGCATCCAGACGCTCCCATCGAGCGAATCTTCGCCATCGGTTGAAGCCCCAGGGCTTTAGCCCGAGCCCCGCTCAGAATGAGAAGAGCTGAAGCGCCATCGCTAATAGCCGAGGCATTCCCAGCCGTCACCGTTCCATTTTTTGGATCAAAAACAGGCTTGAGCGCTGATAGACCCTCAACCGAGGTTTCAGGCCGAATCACCTCATCGTAATCAAAGAGCTTGGGAGCACC
>JAGWZD010000083.1 GCA_018968995.1 Bdellovibrionales bacterium | reverse complement strand
CCCCTAAGGCCCTTTTTGCATTTCGAGCCCCGAGCGGAGCGAGGGGACTTTTGAAGTTTTCGGGATTGCTAAAAAGGAGAGGGCGCTTGATTTTCCTATGCTCAAACATCATGTCGACTTTGAACTCGTAAGTGCCACCCACTTTCAAGTCGGCACAATTTACGGTTAAATTGACGGGAGATTTGAAACTGCCCCCTCCCCCGTCTGAAAACTCCG
The DNA here is from genome assembly GCA_018968995.1 of Bdellovibrionales bacterium. Lineage (GTDB taxonomy): Bacteria > Bdellovibrionota > UBA1018 > UBA1018 > UBA1018 > CAIOHW01. Next base: position 7,755 of record JAGWZD010000083.1, on the reverse strand, counting down.
TCAAATAACGGTTGTGGTAGCGGACATAAATCGATAAATGGTCGCTCAAACCCTGCGCTTTTTTGGTCGTGCACTAGGTTTTTCGAAACAGGCGATTCATATTTGCCCGAAGCATCGCGCAGGTGTGATTCAGAGAAAACAACGGATCAAATCTTAGTTTTTTCAACTCCCCCTGACCCACGATTGCACCGCGACCGCCGGGCGTCGTTTCATGCTTCGCGTCGGGAAAGTAATGTTTCACGAACTTTGGGTAGTGGAGATTTTCATCGGAAAGAAATGTCGCAGTTGGTTTCACATATCGACTAAGCCCATGAAGGAGCTCGGCCCAACTTCGGTTGCGGTGATCGGGGCGGTAAGGGTATTTTCGTTTTGCGATTTTGACCAAGTGACCCTTGGCCGGCATTTGGGCCACTGCAAAACCAAGTATTTTCCATGATTTTGGAGCCACCGCTAAACTCACACTCAGGGGCTTACACTTCGTGTGCTCGCTGGTTTCTAGGTCATCGAATTGGATATTGTTTAGTTTATTTTTGTTAAAAACTTTTAGATCTTTGTTCATTTCTGCTCGGGCCTCGGTGGCTAAGAAGCGGAGCTTTGCGGCTACAGTTTTCGGATTGATGTTCAGTAGTTTTGCAGCTCTACGTTGTGAAACGCCCGAACAAAGATAGCGATCAATGGCCGCATTCACACGCCGTTTATTTTGCCCAAATCTTGGGTCAAACGTCGCTTTTGAAAAAAAGCTACCGCACACCCGGCAGTAATAGCGCTGAATATACCTGCTATCAGATTTTCTGAAGACGGTTCCATTTCGGACTATGGATTTGATTTTTGGACTCCTAGGATGGGGTAAAACGCAGTAAGGGTTCGGGCAGTTTGATTTCATAAGGGGTGAAATACAAAATCTGGGCCATAACCGATTGGATTTACGTGTTTTGGGTCCTGGGCATCCTAGAAAATATCAGACAGGGGTTGGGGCAGTTTGCATCTAAATCCCGGTTCTCTGTATTCACCGGCATTTATCGTGAATCAATGCGGCAATAATAGGGTCACACCTGACACACTAATTATTTATCAGACGTTCTGTTAAACTGTTAACGTGTATGGATTTGTGCTTCATTCGCACTGGTGGAAGCTTTGGGCTCTTTGTATGTTGCCCCTTTTTCTGCCGTTGCAGGTACAGGCCCAGAGATCACCGGCTGAAATCAAGTCCGATCGGGAATTCAAAAAACTATTCGCGGCCCAGGACCAGCTGAACCAATGCAAAACGGTCAGTGAAGATGCGAACGAAACACTCAAAGCAATAGATCAGCTTCAAAAACTAAACCGCGGCCAAGGTCCTTCTTGTGCTGTGACTGCTAAATCAGCCGGAGCCGAAAAGACCGATCTGAGCCAAGAAGTTCTGCGCCGACTGATGGTACTGAAAGACGAACAGTTGATCCAGGCGAAGATTTTGTATTCGCTTTTTTATGGCCAGGTAAACCCCAGTGACCCAAGTGCTGCACAAAAGCTTAAAAACAATCTTTGTTCGCAATTTCGTACCAAGATTGGCAGCCAATCCTATGATCTTTGCACTACCGATAATTTTGGTAAACAGGTCGTTGAACGAATCATCAAAGACGCTTTGTCTAAATTTAAAGCCAACCAAATAAAGCCCTTGATGCCTTCGGAATATTTGGGGGCTACCCATACGCTCAATCGACAAGCGGAAGAACTCGCAAGGGTCTGCGGCGTCTTTAAACACAAAAGCGATTTAGATTCATTGGACGGTGAAAATCGACAAAAGTTCGCAGTATCCTCGACGACTGCAACTCGCTTGCCTCCCCGGCTCGAGCAAGAGATGATTGCTCGAGAAAAGGTAAAATCGAATGCCGAAGCAAATCGGATCAATGAAGAATTAAAAAAAATGATCGAGGGACCCTTGGGGCGACTCTTTTCCAGCCGGACGTTTACGCAGGCGCTTCGATTAAAAGATTTAAGAGTTTATAGCGATAATGCTAATGATATTTGCCGGAACGTCATGCAAATTGTGCAAGAAAAGAAGCGGTCGAATCAAAATATTTTTTCGCCTGAGGTGATCAAAAAAGGACTCGCGGAAATTCAAACCGAGCTTAGCCAGACGTTAGTTCAGAACCTGCCCTATCGATTTAATCGAGGCAAATACAATCTGAATCCAGACGAGGTCAAAAAAAAAATCGCAGCAGAACTTCAAGTTCAACCCGACAAGAAAGCCGTATCGCAAATATTAGATCGGCCTGATCTTCGAGCGAAGGTTTGTCATGCCTTAACCCATAGTGCAAATGCCGATGCTTGGAATGAAAAAGTCAGCAACGTGATGATGGTCGCGGGAATCGTGGTAGGTGCAGGAGCTGTTCTTTTGGCGCCTTTTACTGGTGGAACCTCACTCGCAGCGCTACCGCTTATTATTGGCGGTACCTCGGGTGTGGTGCTATCGGTTGCGGGGGGTCACGTTGGGTACATGAGCATTGAAAACAATGCCACTAAAGCCAAGCCGATCGCCGACAATAAACAAATCACCATTGCGGCCCAAGACCTAAACCAAGAGCAGGTGAAAGGGGTTATTGATCAAGCGAATGAGGCGAAACAAACCGTTGCCACAAAAATACAAGATCAAGAAGAGGTCTTCCAAAATGCCGCAGTCGGAACTGTTGTGTCTTTGGCTTCTGCGGGTCTTGCTGGACGCACATTTTACCTTCAGCAAAACGCAGCAAAACAGGGTTTCACGGGTGTTCGCGCTGTTCAACAACTCAAGAATGCGAATCTTTACAGTAAAATCGAAGACAGCATTGATTACAGTGAACTTGCAATAGATCCATCGCCCGAAGGAATTCTTCAGATGGCGGGCATGCGGGCTTTTGGGGGATCTTTTGGAAACCTCACAAATAAAATGGGTTGGAACAAACCAAAAAAGGGTGCATCTGGCAAAACTGTGTATGACTTGGCGGATGATTTTTTGAAATTGTCTGATCAGGATATCAAAAATCATGGTAACAATTTTTTAACCCTACTCGCCGGTCGACGTGATGCGCTCGCTGATTTATACGAAAAAGAAAAATCTGGAAAACTGACCGCTCGCGAGAAAAAAAGTCTTGAAAAGCGACACCTAAGCCGAGAACTGTATTTGGCAGATATTGCACAAGAAAAAGTAATAAGACATATTTTAAGTAAAAAAATCTATGAAGAGGGAACCAAAATTAAAATTGACTATGAATTTGCCTCGAATAATCGCAACATTTTTAGAAAAAAACAACAACCGATCCAAGTTGACCGTGAAAACTTACTATTTAAAAATAAAGGCTGTATTCGTTTCAATATTCTTGACGATGATTGTTTGAAAGCAAACGACTTTTTGGCCGACTTTGTTAGGGTTTACGGGTATGAGAACGCAAGCAAATGGGGCTCTTCAATACTCGCTCACGGCTCAAGCTCTGGTTCACTATTAGCATTTACAAAAAATTCACCCAAGATTGGACACATTATTCCGCTAGGTGAATTAGAAGCGAATGGCATTATTCCGTTCACAGGTGAGATCGTAATGGGGCGAAAGGGAATCAGCCAAAATCACGTTTCGACAAGTTTAATAACCAATTTTGAGGCAATAAAGACATACGCGTTTAATGGCGGACTAAATTCATCTTCATCATTTTGGTCACCAGAAAAATCTAAAAGTATTCTATTATCATCCGAGCGTTATGGTTCCCGAGATATGCCGGATGATCCTGCAGCGGCCCAAATATGGAAGATGGATAAAAACCGAATTGAAACCGAAAAGTTGCGACTAGAATATTGGAAAAAATTGAATAACAATGATCAAAAACTTGTTTTAGATAATTTTCCAGTTGTTTATGGTTTCGAACCTTCTCCAGATCGAGAGTTTAAGATTGGTGCACCTCACTTAAGTGAGATTGCCATTAAAGGTGCTATAACCCCAAAAGAGATCAGAGTTATTTTTGTACCAACTAATCAAATAAAAAGGGTTCAACAATTACTCGCACAAGCAGGTTTTCCTGAAATCAAAGTTAAATCGATCGAGATTTTCCAATAACCATTTATTTTTTTATATCAAACCGGGGAAGAACTTAGACAGTGATGAACGGCTGGACCGCGCCCCTCAGCTTGGACGAGTTTGCATAAGAAATGTGTAGGGCTAATTTAGGCGCCGGAAACCCCTTAAATCCATGGTACAGTGGCTGGGGTCTGGTGTAGTAAGTGAGGTTGGCCCCAAAAACTGAAGCAGTTTGAATTTAAGTCTTCCCGCATTAAACTGGTGGCGCAGAACTGATCCCGCAAAACGGCCCCCCTTCCTGCAAAGTGGCAAATGGATCCGGGTTCCGAAGCGACCCTTCATTCTTTGGCTCATTCAGGATCAGGAGAGTTTCTCGAAGGCATGAAAAAGGTAAACACCTACATCTACGAAAAGAAGCACCGAAGCGGGAACGTCTCCTTCGTCGTTCGCTACAAGGATTCGGCCTCAAAGTGGGTTTCGGTTTCAGCTGGTACTTCCAAGGACGAAGCCCTGGTGGTGGAAGCGAAGATCCGTCAGGAGCTCTTCTCGGGAATTGACCCCAAAGGTAATATCGAAAAAAAACGCGCCGATGTTTCGATTTCCCAGGTTGTGGATCATTACCGCAAGCAACTGCGATTCAAGGGTTTGAGCGAAAAGTGGCGGGACACGGTGGATCGATTCTTTGATGGAAGGGTGAAGCCCCAGCTTGGGGGTGTGAATCTTTCAACCCTGAAAAGAGAGCAGGTCCTAAAGCTCTATCAAAGCATCATTCAGGATGGGTGTTCTTCTGCAACGCTTGTGAAGTACCATCATCAGCTCAACACCGCGATTCGAAGTTATTGTGAAACCCATGCCGGCTTTTCAAGTCCGGTTGAGAAGATCAAGATTGCTGAAATCGCGCCCAGGCAAAACACCACCCGGGAAATCAATTTCCTCACCCCCGAGGAAATTGAACAGCTCCTGCGCCAGATAGAAACCTCTTCCTCCAAGCTTCTTTTGCCTTTGGTTCAGTTCCTGGCCTTCACGGGGATGCGCAGGTCAGAAGCGCTTGAACTCAAGTGGACGGATGTGGATTTGAACACGGGGTTCTTCATCATTCGAAAGTCAAAGACCCAAAGGCCCCGTTCGGTTCCCATTGAATCCAGGGCAATCTCCGCAATCGAAGCGCTTCGGGGTCGTGGAGAATTCGTATTTTGCTATGAGGACGGATCACGCCCGGATGAGGCTTCGTTTCTACGCGCCCTGAAAAGGCAGGCGAAGAAAGCCGGGATCACCAAGCGAATCGACCTGCACACGCTTCGCCACTCCTACGGATCAAACAAGATCCGGGCGGGCTGGGGAATCAAGAAGGTTTCAAAGATTCTCGGGCACACAGACATTCAAACCACGGCAAACATTTATTCGCATTTGCTCGATGGTGACCTGAAGGTTCAGGACGAACTACTTTTTGACAATCCCCCGAAGGAAGCGCACCATGAAAAAGGTTTTGCCGACTTCTCTTTATTGCTTAAAGCACTGGGAAATTTGCAGAATCTTGGAGTTCAGGAACTCAATGCCCTGCTCGAGTTGAAAACGCGCGAAATGCACGAATCACAACTTCAGAGCGTTGAAGCCGGGTCTGCTCCGCACATGCTCCGCGAAGGTTTTGGAGCACTGCCGGGCATCCGTGGTAAAATGGGTTCTGGTGATGGAGAGCGTAAGCAAATGAGCGGTCAAATCGCTGAATTTACGAAAGAAAAAAGGCCTGATCTAAATGATCAAGCCTGTTTAAAAATGGTGGAGGTGAACGGATTGGCTCGAACCTCCTGTTCTCGCCCCCTCGCCGTTGGCGTCGGGGCTTGCGCTCACTCGGCCGTAATGGCCTCGTGAACGAACCGTAGCTCGCTTTGCTCGCGCGGTTCTCATCGAACAACCGCCGACCGTTTAAAATAAAAAAGCCGGACAACTGACGTTGCCGGCGTTTTTTATTTTAAAATGGTGGAGGTGAACGGATTCGAACCGATGACCCCCTGCTTGCAAAGCAGAAATGTCACGGTGTGTAACTGTTTGTTTTCCCTCGCGCACCGTCTGGATTCCATTTCTTTCATTGAAAAAACACCCGCATTTTACCTCCAACAGTTACTGGTACTTGCAGTTCGCTGCATTTCAGTCTGCTCCGCATATGCTCCGCGGAGCAATTCGGGTGCGGCTCAGGGGGGTGACCCGTGAACTAAGGCTCAAAACAAAAAGGGCCCGGGTTGTCCCCGAGCCTTTCTGTAAAGTTTTAGGTTTGGTCTGCACTCTTACCGGCAAGTTCGATCGCAGATTCAACATCCAGAGAATGATGGAGCGGAAGCTTTTGGGCTTCCTGTGCGCCCCGGACTTTTTCATTCTCTTTGAAAATCAATCCGGGGTCAACAGCAAGAATGGAGAATGTCATGTCACGGATTGAATCGACGAGCTGTAAAGTCATCGCAGTAGCAAACCAAAAAGGAGGCGTCGGAAAAACCACCTCCACCATCAACCTGGCCCAAGCACTCGGGTTTCACGGGAAAAAGGTGCTGATCGTGGATCTCGACCCTCAGGCCAATGCCACGCAAGGGGTCGGGGTGGATCTGGAGCATATCAAGCTCTCGGTTGCCGACCTCATTCGGGATCGGGCGGCTCAAACTGAGCAGGCTCTTTTTGAGGGAGCTGAGTTTTCGCTCATTCCTTCTTCGCCCATGCTTGCGCGTGTGGAGCGGGAAATGGTCGGGATCACCAATAGTGAAATGCGGCTGGCCCAAAGAATCAGCCAGATTCGCTCGCGGTTTGATTTCATTTTGATCGATACCCCGCCCACCTTTGGGCCTCTGATGAATACGGCGCTCAATGCCGCCGATCGGGTCTTGGTGCCGGTCGATTCAGGCTTTTTTGCCCTGATGGGAATCAAGGAGCTCTTGGCCGAGATCGAGGAAATCAAGAATGCGACGAATCCAGGACTTCGGGTGCTTGGCTATTTGCTAACTCTTGCCGATGGTACGCGAATGACCCAAGAGACTTGGGATGGGCTCACTTCGGCCTTTGGAAATGAGGTATTAAAAACCAAAATCCGAAGAACCGTAAAGCTCAGGGAGGCGCCGGCTCTTGGCCGCACGATCTTCCATCATGATCCGAATGGAGCGGGGGCCGAAGATTATCTGGAGCTTTCAAAAGAAATTCTATCCAAGGTTGAAGAGAAAAAGGAGCCCGAGTGCCATTTGAGTCTCGTGTCGGGGGTGAACCATGTCTAAAACCACAGCTGAGATTCAAGGTGCGATCGCGAAACTCAACATCAAAAAGCCCTATGATTTAAGGGCTCATGGAAGGCCAACGCTAAAAGCGCCTGAGGTGCAGGAGCAGGTTCAAACCAAGGCACCTCAAAAAGAGGCGGCTCAGGTAGAGGGACCTTATGAGAGCTCAATTCAGGGGAAGGGGTATTTTACCCTGGAGCGCGCGATCTTTGAGGATCCGGTGATCCGGGCGCTAACGGGTGAGTCCTTTGTGGTGTTCATTTGGCTGAGCGTGGCCGCATGGTCGCATGCGAACTCGATAGGCCGGGTGCGAGCGTCGATTGACTATATTGTGCTGAAGACCGGGGTATCAAGATCCACCGTAAGCCGGGCGCTCAAGGACCTTAAGGACCGGCAGCTCATTGTTTGTGTGGAGCAGAACTTCAAGCTTGGAAACATGTGGCAGGTGAGCTCGGTTGCAAAATCCCAGAAGGATCATCA
>JAGWZD010000082.1 GCA_018968995.1 Bdellovibrionales bacterium | reverse complement strand
TTACGGTCGATCCTCCGAAAAGAAAATACCCTTTTTCTTCTCCTCGTTCGAAGCGACCGGCGCTGACTCGAGATTGCACAATTTTTCCAACCCCCAGTGCGCCCACTTCAATATAGGCCACTAGACCAAGAGAGTCGCAATCCAGAAGACTTACTTGTCGTTCGTTATCTAGAAAGGTTCGCGGTCGTTGCGCTAAGGCAACAGGATTTACAGAGTGGAGTCGACCTGAGATTCTACGACAGGAAATCCATCGTCCCGAGTCTGGAAAGTGGAAGCGGTGATAATCGGTAGGGCAGAGCCGAGCAAGAAGTAGGGGCCCACCGCTGAACCGACCGGCCTCTTCGTCTGATACGGCATCTCCTAAAAGCGCTTTCGGCGAAAGAAGGGCATTTTTTACGGGGACTGCAGTCGATTCGTTGGTTTTTTCCCAAGCAAAGTACCGTCCCTCAGCGAAGGCTGCCAGTGCGGGCGCAGGTGCAAAGGGTCTCGATCCGGCGACAAATCTGCGGATAAAAAATTCATTAAAACTTTTGAATGGGCCTGCCTCGAATTCCTCCATGCGTATGCCGTAGCGCTTGGTAAACGAGTGTATTTTTCCAGAGCTCAAAACGGAGTCATGGTAGGCGCCCATTACTGCGCTGACCCAAGGCTGAGACAGGATGGTGGTTTCTAAAAATCGTCCCAAGCGACTTTCATAAACCCAACGCAACGCCTCTTCGCCGTAGACTTGTTCGTCGAAAATTTGGCCGTTGCGACGATCGTGAACGGTGATCGTACCTTCTGATTTACTCATCTTCTGAGGAGTTAGCCTTTTAAAAGGTCTTCGAGCTCCAAAAGCATGAACTGCAGACGCTTTTCAATTTCACCCAGTTCCTGAAGATTCCTGCTTAAGCCTTCTAGAGCTTGGCGTTGGCGCTGAAGGTGATGTTCAGAGCGAGCAAGATGAGAAGCAATCGGGGGCGCTGCGGGGATTGGCGCCGGGGCATGTTGAATTTCACGAATGCGATATTCTCGCACCAGTCCAGGACGATGGGCTGTTTCTCGGAGTTCTGAGCTCTTCAAGACTTTCGATCCGTTGAGAGGAGTTCGGTGCGGCACCGCCGACTGTTCAGGAAGCGGTGTCTCTCGAATTCTTTGAGTGAGTTTTCCCATGGGTGTAAACAAGAAGGTAATTTTTTCAGAAGGGTCACGACTGGCGCTCATCCGGTTCCTCTTTCTTAGGCTGTGCTACTACTCCACTGCGCTGAGCACTCTTAGAGCAATGACGGTGCCACGATCGTGAAAGTCTGCGCTGCCTTTTATCGACGTATGAGCGGAAGAAGTGCCTGAGGAGGGTGTCTAAACATTAGACAGGTGATTTAGATAATCGGTTTAAAGTTCCTCTGAGGCGCCTGGGCGACTAGATTTTCTGGAAAGTCAGGTCGAGGCGCTCGGGCCGGCGTTTGGTACTCGAGAGACTTTTTGCTGCCATTCTCTGGATCGGTAAGTCCGGCTTTCTTGGGGAAAGTGAAGATCAGTCGGTCGCCGTCGGCCTCGCGAAGCATACGGTTTGGATCGACTGGCCAGTCGACGGGAAAGGTTTCACGAAAATTTTGGAAGCTAGCAGTACTGCGTGCGCGGCCTTCGCCAAGTTTCACTTGATCTTCATTTCTTCTTGAGCCCGAAAGTACAATCTGGTTGCCCTGTACCTGGACCTTGATGTTGTCGTGCTCGTGAGACGGAGCTTTTGCTGTTAATATGAAGGCATCATCGGTCTCTCGCAGACGAGTATCTAAGTGAACCATGCGATAGAAGGGGTCTTCGGCCCGCGAGTCGAATTTCGATAGTTTTTCTGAATTCGTTTCGCGCAGATCCTTAAGTTGGCGCCCTGCCTCAGCATTAAGTCGTTGTAAGGATCGTTGATGCTCGCCAATCGCTTGAGAGAACCTCTCTTGGTAGTGCTGCTCTGCCTCAGTGCGACTATCACTAATATCATTTCGTAGTTTCTGTTGGTCCGCTCTGGCTTGACTCAGCTGCTTGGAATTGAGCTCTTCATAGTGGTTTTTCTGGTTTTGGAGGCGATCTTGCTCCATCGCTTGATGCATTTCGCGCTGATTCTTTGCGTCAGCCTGTTGCTGTTCGAACTGCCGGAGATTTTGCATGTAGGCATCACGTACGGCTTTTGAGCTCACGCGGGTGACTTCGTTGAGGTCGCGTTCATAGTGTTCTTTGAGTTGGCCTTCAGTTTTCTCAGCCTCTTTTTTGGTCCGCGCGAGCTCAGCGTCGTTGCGTCTTCGTAATTCAGCCAGCTGCTGGTACTGCTTCTTTTTTTCAGCTTCGACTTGCTGCTCGATTCGTTCGCGCTCGGCGTCCAATCTAGCATGGCCTTCGGCGCGTAACCGCTCTGTTCGCCGTTGCAGTTCGTTCTCGGTCTCTCGCGCTTGGTCGGAAACGTAATCTATTCGTTCTTGGGCGTCCTGTTCGGCCTGCTTCACGCGACGTTCGCTCTCCTGGCGAGAGCGCGCCTCACTGCTGGATGCGTAGTCGTTTGCCGTAGATTTTGAACGAATGTCCATCCTGGATCCCCGTTCCTCTCTGTTCTCTAGGATAGGGCCTGAGAGGGTAAGTGTCAAAAGCTCCGGCATGTCTCATCAGGCCCACTCCGGGTTTGACCTGTAGCAATTTAGGCCGCTACACTAGGGGTGGGAGGGTTCAAAGCCCATGAAGCGATCGTCTTCCCGTAAAACAGCGGCCCCCGCACCCGATGCCTCCACCGAATCCGGTATTGAGCGTCGGCGACGTCCTCGGAGTCAAAAAAACAAGAAGCAATCCCCCATTCGCACGCCCAGTTCCCAGGATGATTTGGATCAAGAGTCTTGCTCGGGCTGTGGCAAGTCTTTGACGTCTGGGGATCGTGCTCTTTTCGTGGAAGAAGAGTTAGGCCGAACCTTTTGTGGAGAGGACTGTATCAGCGAGTATTTCTCCCCTGAGGTGGAAAGACTTGAAGCAGAGTATCAATCACTCTTAACGGGAAGTGACCTGAAGCCCAAAGAACGTGAGGAGTTGGCACATCTTCGGTGGTCCACCTTAAAGGAACCTGACGAAGTCTGGCGCGAGAAGACGCTTTCGGGTGATTATCGGTACACGCTCATCGCTGAGTTCCGCCCCTTAGATAAGCCTATTTGGTGTGTCTGTTTATCGCTTTTTCTGCGCGGTGAGCCCAGTTTCTTGTTTCTTAGTATTTTCACAAGAAATGCGGCCCTAGTAGACCGCTATCGCCGTGGCGAGCGTATGAGTTGGATTAAGCGGTCTGAAGTGGATACCCATTCTGCAGCTCATCCGAAGCCAACGGAGGAGCAGATTGCCCTAGATGGGACGGTGATTCCAGCCGATGAGATGGGGCTGGTGAGTTCAAGCAGTCCCACGGATGGGCTTGCCGACGGGTGGAGTACGGACGAGGCGGTTCGAGCGGCCCTTGGCGCAGGTCGTAGCGCAGAGGATATTCCCTCGGAAGAGTTCTCTGCCTATCAGTCTTGTTTAGAGGAAACTTTAGAAGCTCCAGATGAGGTTTGGATGTTAGTGGCCGAACAATCCGAGCCGACAGATGCTGAAGACTCTTCAGTAAAAATGTTCCATTTTGTTCGGTACTATGAGGGCGGAGAAACGCCATTTTGGTATGTCATTATTGCCAAAGAGGCCTCAGATGGTGAGCATCTTGAAGTTCTCGAAGCATTTCCCACACGCGATGAAGAACTTGTGGATCGTTATCGGCAGGGCTCTTTAGAAGTGGGCGGAGATGAGCATTCTGAGCCTGTCACTCGCGTTTTGCACTAGAGGCTATTTTTAGTTGCGAAACTGTCCGTACGAAAAAGTTTTCGGACACGTGTAGTAGCTTCCAGTTCCGAGGCAGGCTTGCATCGCAATCCGATCTGCGAACGGAACCACAAACAAGGCGTTAAAAGAAACGCCCGGAAACGAAAAGACTTGGGCGCCCACTGATTTAGAGCCGCACTTCATCAAAGGAATGCTCGATCCAGCGGGGATGAGTGGGAAAATAGCGTCGTTTTGATTCACTTTCGCAGGAAACACGCAGTACTGTTTCGCTCCCTCGGGAGCCGTTCCGTACACTGTAATCTCTGAGTTGCCGCTTTCCGGGGCGCAGACGCTGTAATATCCTGTTCCATCGACCCAGCTGTCAGAATCCGGCTGAATGACTTCATTATATCGGCAAGAACCTGAGCTCTCAGATTCGCCTGAGTACCCGGTACGAAGAAACGATTCGTCGACACGCAGTCTTGTTTCTAAATCGGATGGCATGAGTTGCCCGCACGCATTGAGTAGCGGCAAAAGCAGCGCGAACAGAAAAAGATCTCTGGCTTTGATCTGACTTTTCATATCCCCTCAAGCTCTCTCTGGTATCTGGAGGAAGCAAATAAGGTGCCGCAATGCGTGAAACAAATAAGTCACGCAAAACAGGCACTTTGGCGTTCTCGAGTGTAAATGTTTTTTACACCTGTCGAGCTTAGCCGAGAATCGCGCGGCGAAGGCGCGGAACCAGTAGCGGGACGATAGACAAAGCCAGAGCCAGCCGAGGAAAGAAATCTCCCCAGCGTTCCACTAGAGAAGGGGGTAGGGAAACAAGTGGAATTTGAGCGTCCATGACGGTGGCCACGCCAATTTCAGTCCGCTGAAGAATTCTCCCCGCGGCATCCACAACGGCCGAGATGCCTGTGTTGGTTGATCGCAGCATTGGAATTCCAAGTTCAATGGACCGGAAAGTCGATAAGCCTAAATGCAGTTGGGGTTCAGCATAGGGTCCGAACCACGAGTCATTGGTGATATTGAGTATCAGCTCAGCTCCAGATCGTTTTGCTGCAATCATATCATCGGGAAAAAGAACCTCGTAACAAATCGCGGGGGCCACATTTATCGTGGGTTTAGTGGGCAACGGAATAACTCTGGGCCCGCTGCCTCTGCCAAAGTTAGCGACTTGAGGAAACCAGTTTCTAAGCTCAGGCAGTAGATCTGAAAAAGGAAGCTCCTCGCCAAAAAGCAGAAGTCGATGCTTGTGATAAACCTGAAGATCAGTTGAAGAGCGTTCTTTAGAAAGAAAGAAGAATGAATTGTAATCCTTCTTTGGAGGATCGAGGTCTTCATCATATCCACCAAAAAGAACGGGAATCTGACGAGTTTTAGAAAAGTTCTCCACCATTTGATCAAGTTCAAGTTCATCTGCAACCCGAGGCTTACGAAATGACGATGGATAGGCTGTCTCGGGCCAAACAATGGCCATTGGGCGCTCGGTAGAGCCCGTGAGTGCTTGATCTGACAGAGTCAGAAACCTCGACATCACTTCTTGTCGCGCCTGTCGTAGGCCAGCTTCGGCAGCTAATTTCTCAACATCTCCGATATTGGCTTGTATGACCGCTAGGCGCGGCCTACGGCTCGATTGATCAACAGACTCAACCACCCATCGTTTGGTGGTGATGCCGTAAATCATACACGCGAGAATCATTAGGGCTGCTGAAGTGAGAGCTGGAGAGGCCTTCGAAACTGCGGGCCAAGCACTGGGCTCACGGCGGTTTCGGAAACAGAGAATAAAATAAGCGATCGCTAGGTTGGAAAATGTAGCGAGGAAGGTGAGGCCGTAAGCCCCAGCCCATCTCGCATTCATCCTTAGATTTTCATGAGCAGACCAGTGATGTCCAAACGTGTCACGAAAGAGTTTTGGAATAAGCCATTCGAAAGATGTGAAAAGCAAAGCAATCCAGAGCAAAATCAGCACAGAAGTTTTTCTGTCTGTTTCGAGACTTTTTTGAAGGCCTTTTCGAATCAACGGCCCTGCCAGCATAAATTGGGGCTGGCCGATGAGGCTGAAAAACAAAAGACCAAGAATGGCCACCGGCCAGGGCAAATTACCAAACTGGCGGAGGACATAGGCTACCCAGAAAAAGCCACCAACACTGATGAGAATTCCTAGCCAAAGTCCTTGGAGCCAAGCAGCTTTGTGAGCAGTCTTTCCCTGGAGCGAGCCAAGGTAGACCAGCCAAGGAACGAAAGTGAACCATCCCAAAAAGGCGAATTCATAAGGCGGAAAGCTCAGCACGTAAAATAGGGCACTCAGAGCAATCAGAGGATGAGCCAATCGCTTATTCACAGGACTTAAGATAAACAAACCCTGGAAGAATGACGAGTGCTCATTTTATTGAGATCGAATCGCTTGGGGTGCAGCTTTGGATTCTGCGATCGATACCGGTTTTCGGGCAACTCTTTGAGGGCTTGATTCAGCAACCGCTGAATTTGCCAGTGCTGGTTTCATTTTTTCCAGCTGAATTAAGGCCGCGTATGCGTTGATTCGACCCCCGGTGACTAATCGGTCGGAAAGTTCCGGCACCTTGTCTACAGAGCTCATGATGAGAGCTTTCAGCTCTTGTGGAGTCAGAGCCGGGTTTTTTGCCAGAAGTAGGGCTGCTAGCCCGGTAACAAACGCCGTTGCCTGGGACGTTCCAGTCATCGAGCCATACCGTCCATTCGGAAGCGTGCTAAAGATTCCTTCGCCTGGAGCGGCCACTTCAATTTTTTTCTTACCCCAGTTCGAGGAGGCGAGAAGCTTATTCTCCATATCCGTTGCCGCTACCGAAAGGATATTCGACAAGCCATAGGCAGCTGGGTAGTAGTAATTCTCAACCTTGTCGGTGTTTTGGCGTTCGTTTCCAGCAGCCGAGACAAATAAAACGCCTTTGTCTTCAGCTCGTCGAATAGCGAGATATTCCTCTTCCGAGAACTCAGGGCCTCCGCCGCTGTAATTGATGATCCTAGCGCCATGATCGACGGCGTAGTTGATAGCCTTGACCGTATTCGCAAGATTGACGGAACCCGGATTTTTTTCCGAATAATATTTAACCGCCATGATGGACACTTTTTGAGCGACTCCACTGATTCCGACTTGAGGTTGTGCTATGGCACCAATAATTCCAGCCACGTGAGTGCCATGGCCATGATCGTCTACTGGGTTTGGCTCATTACTAACGAAATTCCAACCAAACACCTTTTTGTCCGTAATCTTAGGATCGCGCCACATATTGGCGCTAAGAGCGCTGTGTGAGGCATCCACGCCTGTATCAATGACCGCGACAATGATATCGCGGCTTCCTTGTTCAATCTTCCACGCATCAACAGCACTAATGTGCGACTTAAAGTGATTAGCCAAGCCCCAGTTCCGAAAGTTCACGGGCTGGGTAGAGTGAAGTGCGGTTTTTCCGAGAGGGATCAAGGCTGCCGTATGTCGAGATAGCTCCTTGAGGGGGGCAATCCCTAGCACGTGCGCCGCACTGGTCACTAGCGTGACCGTGACAACACCTAAACCTAGGTAAAAACGGGGAGACTTCTGCAGGGGCCACTTTTTCCACTTCAACAACATCGTGGCTGCTGATCAGCAACCGATGTGCCGAAATGGACATACCCTGAGGGATAAAAAAAAGACTTCTATTAACAATGGGTTATCAGCCCCTTCGGCGAGGGTGGTGGTTTTTCAAGAAATCTTGGGCTGTATAGGTTTTTGACAGTCGGAATTGTGGTGGTCGTGCTGCCTTGGGACTCATGGGAAGGGAAAAGTTTGCCGATCCAATAGAGTATGAAGCGCAGCCTGGCTTTAGGCCTGGTTCTCCTGCAGACGCTTGTGAGTCGACCTGTTTCTCACGCCGAAACGCTCCCACCGGAGTCTCTGGAGCGTCTTCAGGGGGCTGTGCTCATCTTGTTACGCTCTTCGATGGGTCGAACCCTTGTCGATTCGGCCAAGGCCCTGTGGAATGTTGATTCAGAGAAAGGGCTGATGACGTACCTCAAATGGGGGAGAGTGTCTCGGACCGATGCGGTACTGATTCGTCATTTTGATCCTCAAAGCGGAACCGAAAAACGCGAACGCGAAATCAGCATTTCGCTTCGTTCCAGTCAGCGCTTGCAAGACGTGGTTCTGGATCTGGCCCACGAGCTCTCTCATGCAGTCTCAAAGCCAGTTTGGGATC
>JAGWZD010000081.1 GCA_018968995.1 Bdellovibrionales bacterium | reverse complement strand
CAGAGATGCATAGGGGTCAGAAGCAGCGGAAACCGCCCCTTCATTGGCCATAGCTGCTTGAGCAATAAAAAACACACCAAAAGAACCGACGATAACAAGAGCTTTACGAAGCATTAGGTCTTCCTTTCTTTCTCAGATCAATGATCATGCGCTGTGGATAGCGAGATGTAGACCATCGTCATTAAACAAAAAACGAAGGCCTGAACAAACGCCACAAACATTCCCAAACCATAAAAAATCACCGGTAAAACATATGGAACAAGGTCACTAAAAATACTCAGAACAACGTGATCTCCCATAATGTTTCCGCGAAGACGTAGGGCCAGGGAAAGTGGTCTAAACACGTGGGAAGCGATCTCAATGATCAGCATCAACGGAGCGAGCCAAAGAACCGGCCCCAGAAAGTGCTTGAGATAGGCCATGCCATTAATCTTCAGTCCCACGTAGTTGTAGTAGAGAAAAACAAATGCCCCAAGAGCGAGAGTGGTATTCATGTTGTCGGTGGGGGGAAGAAAGCCAGGAATCAGTCCCACCAAGTTCGAGGCAAAAATAAACATAAAAAGCGTTCCGACTATCGGAAAATAATGCGGGGCCTCATGTTGTCCCAGAACGCTCTCGGTCAGTTTATATAATCTTTCCGCAACCACTTCGAAGAAATTTCGAAAAGTCCATTTAGACTCTGGCACTAAGGCCCCGTCGGCGCTGCTAGAAGCTTTTCGTAATTTGAGAGTGGCCAGAAGGGTACATCCCATCAGAAGGGATGCCACAATGATGGCCATCACCACGTGATTTGGAGCATGTTCCAAACCCGGAATCAGATGAAGCCAATTAAAGCCATGATCACCGTGCATAATCTCAAAAACCCTGCATTGAACTGGTTAAGTGGATCCGCCAGGCTTGACTTTAAAACTCCAGGCCAAGCCTCCGAATATAGGAACCACGATTAAAGTTCCCGTTCCCACTAACAGAGAAGAAGTCGGAATTCCATGCCTGAGAGACAAAATTGTCCCGAAAATCACCAAAAGTCCGACCTTAAGGACCCCTAAAAGGCCCATCCTGATGCCTAGACGCGCTTTATCTGGGGTTCCCTCCCAATAAACGATGGAAAAGACGAGAGCCGCTATTGTGACAAAGTCTGCCAGTGCCAGGAACCAGAGCAGTAAAAACCAGCCAAAAGCCAAAACCCTGCTCTCCGGATCAGAAACAAAGAAGATCAGTCCTAGACCCAGGACAAGCCATATTCCAGCCGCCCCCAAAAACGGCATCAGCTGGTTATTTTTCTGCCGACTCATTCACTTTTCTCCAGTTTCTTTGTGGCAAGGTAAATCCGATAAAACGCCAGCGAAAGACCCAAAACACCAAAAACAAGGGTCAGCAGAAGGGAACCGCCTAGCCATCGATGGATCGACCACCCTGTAAAGACTCCCAAGGCTGTGAGAGCAAGTATTTCCCAAGAAACCCACGCTAAAAGGGCCAGTCCGCGCACGTATTCAGACCTGCTTTCTTTCTTTGGTTTTCTTGAAAAATTAAGCTGATCCGACACTGGCGCTCGGGCTACCACGTTGTCTCTAAAACGGTCAATGCTGCGCGCGGGGCGCTAACCTCCGTTTAGCCAGGCGCTCCTGAATCCGGTGGGATCGAATCTGCACCACCTGGGGCACTGGGTACTTTTGATCGATCGACTTCAGCCTATTCAATGCCTCTTCCCAGAGTCCTTGTTCTTCTAGCGCTGAAACCACCCCCAGCGCAGCCTCTTGGGCTGCTCGAGTTCGAGGGTACTTGGTCTCGGTATTCTCAAAGGCTTGTATGGCTAGCCGATAATGTGCCCTCGAGTCCAACGGGGACTCAGTATCAGCTTCATCCTCGGCGCCCTCATGGGACGCTGTTGACTTTGGCTGAGCCGCTAAAGATAGGTGGGCGACACCAATCTGGTAAGCTGCGCTCGCGGCCTGTGCACTTGCGGGCGCAACTGCGATCACTTTTTCAAAAGTTTTGATCGACTCCTCAAACTGCCACAAAAAAAATTGAGAGCGGGCTATTCGGAATAAAAACTCCGCTAAGTCCCCACCATTAGGGTCTCTTTTTAGAAGCTTCCTATAGTGATCGATGGCTTTTTCATACTGTGCCATTTTTGAAAAATAAATTTCACCGATGGTTAGCCGTGCTTCGGCCGCAGTTGGCCCTTCCGGAACTATTTCTAAATATTTATTGAAGAGCTCGATGGCCTCAGGAAACTTTCTCAAAAACAGGTAGTGAGTCATCGCAGACCTAAAAAGGGATTGCTGGCCAAGCTTTCCTTTTGGGTCTTTTTGGTAAACACGCTCAAACTGCCGAACCGCGGCTTCATAGCTTCCCTGCTGCCAAAGGGTCTCTGCTAGAACGTACTCGGTCTTTAAATTAGACCCACCGCAGCCAGCGAGCATTAAACTAAAGATTAGTGCTGGAAAACAATGGGGCCACAGTCGACCAAAGAAACTCATTACTGGGAGGTGCCCTCAGCCTGAGGCTCTTCAGATTCCGCCATGCATTCAAATGAGACCACTTTTTCACCTGGCGAAACAGACATCAGACGAACGCCTTGAGTGTTTCGACTCTGCTCACTAATTCCTGCCACATGAATTCGAATTGTCTGACCCTTATCAGAAATCAGCATCACGTCGGCTTGAGGTAGAACCTGACGCGAACCCATGACATTGCCATTTTTCTCGGTAGACTTCATGGTGATGATGCCTTTGCCACCACGGCTCTGAACTCGGTAATCGCCAACGGGCGTTCTTTTTCCATAACCGTTCTCCGTTACGGTAAGAATTTCGAAGGTTGTTCCAGCGTCCTGAGGAGACAATACTTCCATTGCAACAACCCGATCTCCTTCATCCAGACTCATCCCGATAACCCCGCGAGCCGATCTTCCCATCGGACGAACGTCTGTTTCAGAAAAGCGAATACTCATCCCTTGCTGCGAGCACAGGAATACATCGTTTTTTCCAGCAGTGATCTTTGCGCTGATGAGCTCATCGCCCTCGTCGGTAGAAATTGCGGCGATACCTGTATTTCGGACGTTACTAAAGTCACTAAGTGGAGTTTTTTTAATGATTCCGCCCTTCGTGACCATCACTACAAACTCTGTTTCACTGAACTCTTTTACGGGTAGGATCGCCTTGATTTTCTCGCCGGGCTGAAGAGCCACGAGGTTAATAATGGCGCGCCCCTTAGCTGCACGACTCGCCTCAGGGATTTTGTAGACCTTGAGCCAGTACAACCGACCCTTATCGGTAAAGCACAACAAATAGGATAGCGTGTTGGTGTGGTAAATCGCTGTAACGAAATCCTCTTCACCTGTGGTGACGCCTCGAACACCTTTTCCGCCTCGACCCTGCCGGCGGAACTGAGCGGGGTCAGCCCGCTTCACGTAGCCAGAGTGGGTGATCGAAACGAGCGTTTCCTCGTCTGCGATGAGATCCTCGACTTCAAACTCGGTGGATGCTCCAATCACGATCTCTGTGCGTCGCTCATCTCCGTAGCGTGTCTTGATGTCGGTCAATTCCTGGCGGATGACATCAAAGATCGCAGCCTCACTCGCGAGAAGCTTTTTGAGACTTTCGATCAGCTTAAGAACCTCGTGATACTCGTTAATAATTTTATCGCGTTCCAGGCCGGTGAGGCGCTGAAGGCGCATATCTAAGATGGCCTGAGCCTGGATCTCGCTAAACTGGAACCTGGTCATCAGGGCCGCGCGAGCGTCGTCTGGGCTAGAGGCCTTTTTAATCAAATTGACGATCTCATCAATATTTTCGACCGCACGCTTGAGGCCCTCTAAAATGTGCGCCCGTGCTTCAGCCTTTTTGAGATCAAAAATTGTTCGACGAATGACGATATCTTTTCGATGCTCGACAAACGCCCAGATCATGTCTCTGAGGTTGAAAACCTTCGGCTGATTATTATGAATAGCTAGCAGGTTGATGCTGAAGCTGTCCTGCATCTGGGTCAGCTTATAGAGGCGATTCAAAATCACATTTGCATTTTCGCCCTTACGCACTTCGATAACGATGCGCATTCCGGTTCGATCAGACTCATCGCGCAGGTCCGAAATACCTTCAATCCTTTTGTCACGTACTAGCTCGGCAATTTTTTCGATGAGCTTCGCTTTGTTCACCTGATAGGGCAATGATGTCACAATGATGCGTTCTCGATCGCCCTTAAAAGACTCGATCTCTGCCTTCGAACGCATGCGGACGGTGCCACGTCCGGTTCGGTAAGCTTCCCTGAGCTCCTCTCCACCAAAAGCATAAGCTCCTGTCGGAAAGTCGGGGCCCTTGACAAACTTCAGCATGTCATTTGTCGTCAGCGCAGGATCTTCAATCAGTGCAACGGTGGCATCGATGATCTCGGTTAAATTATGCGGAGGAATACTCGTGGCCATACCCACTGCAATACCAGCCGATCCATTCACTAGAAGGTTTGGGATCTTTGCTGGCAACACGAGCGGCTCTTGGAGGCTGTCATCGTAGTTTGGTCCAAAATCTACGGTTTCCTTGTCGATGTCCGCAAGAAGCTCATCCGTAATTCGGTCCATTCGAATTTCGGTGTATCGCATCGCTGCTGGGGAATCGCCGTCGATCGAACCGAAATTTCCTTGTCCGTCCACCAATGGATAGCGAAGCGAGAAGTCCTGAGCCATTCGCACAATAGTGTCGTAAACAGCGACATCTCCGTGCGGATGGTATTTACCGATCACATCACCCACAACACGTGCTGATTTTTTATAGGGTTTATTGTGAGTATTACCTAAATCATACATCGCGTACAGAACGCGGCGATGAACTGGCTTCAATCCGTCTCGAACATCCGGCAGGGCGCGACCAATGATCACGCTCATAGCGTAGTCGAGGTACGCGCCTCGCATTTCGTCTTCGATATTGACGACTACAATTCCCTTTTCCTGCGACTGAACATCACTCATGGTTCACCAAAAATTTAAATATCGAGGTTTCGAACTCTCAAGGCGTTCTCTTCGATGAATTGACGGCGGGGCTCGACCTGATCGCCCATCAGCACAGAGAAAATACTGTCGGCCTCAACCGCGTCTTCGACGCTGACCTTTAATAAAGTGCGACGCTCTGGGTCCATCGTCGTCTCCCAAAGTTGTTCGGGATTCATCTCTCCGAGCCCTTTATAGCGCTGAATGGTCATCCCAGATTTACTCTGCTCCACTAAGGTCTTTGCCAACTCCTCGGCAGTGTTGACTTCAATGGGAGGCTTTTCTCCCATCACCATTTGATAAGGGGCTAAGCCAAGGGTCTTCATGACCTGAAGATTTTTTGCCAATTCCTCGAACTCTGGCGATGAAACCATTCCAGAGTTGACGTTGATTTGTTTGGAGTTGCCATGAAAAGAACTCGTCACCACAGCAAACCAGGAATTATGTTCTTCGTCCTTTGCGACGGTAAATTGGACCTTAATGTTGTTTTTAAGACAGTCCATAGCAACCTCGCCAAGAAGAGCCTTCAGGCTCGACTCGGAGGCTAAAGACTGTATGTTTAGGCCTCTATAGAGCAGTCCAGCGATCACTTCAGGGTGAATTCTCTTGGATAGTCGCTCTAAAGATTTACTAAAGCGGTTGGCGGCCTTCAGCGCAGGGACCACTTGACTCGAAGGAAGTAGCTTCTGCTGAGAGTGAATTTGGACCTGCTCTAACCCGCTAGACAGCAGATATTCTGAGAGTTCCTGTTCATTCTTCAAATATTTCTCTTTCTGACCGCGCTTCACTTTGTAAAGTGGAGGCTGGGCAATATAGAGATATCCCTTTTCGATGATCTCGGGCATCTGCCGATAAAAGAAGGTCAACAAAAGTGTCCGAATATGACTTCCGTCCACGTCGGCATCCGTCATGATGACAATCTTGTGATAGCGTAGCTTCGCTATATCAAAATCATCCTTACCAATTCCTGCGCCCAGAGCCGTAATGAGAATTTTAATTTCCTCAAACGACAGCATTTTATCAAAGCGGGCTTTCTCAACGTTGAGGATTTTTCCCTTCAAAGGAAGGATCGCCTGATTTTTACGAGAGCGGCCCTGCTTTGCTGAGCCACCGGCGCTATCACCTTCGACCAGATAGAGTTCGCAAAGGGCGGGGTCTTTTTCCTGACAGTCCGCCATCTTTCCTGGAAGACCTCCAAAATCGAGTGCCGTCTTCCTACGAGTAAGATCTCGGGCCTTACGCGCAGCGATTCTCGCTAGAGCAGAATCGACTGCCTTCTGAATAATCTTTTTTGCGACACTGGGGTTTTGTTCAAAGTATGTGGTCAACTTTTCGTAGACCATCCCGTTTACAAAACCTTCCATCTCACTATTACCCAGCTTGGTCTTAGTCTGACCTTCAAACTGTGGCTCTGGAACCTTAGTGCTAATGACACAGGCTAGACCTTCTCGAATATCTTCGCCTGAGAGGGCTTCTTTTAAATCTTTCGCAAAGCCTGATTCTGCAGCGTACTTATTTACAACACGAGTCAGGGCGTTTCTAAAGCCAGAGACGTGCGTCCCGCCCTCGATGGTGTTGATGTTATTCACATATGAGCTAATGGTCTCAGTGTAGGAATCATTCCACTGCAGTGCCACTTCCGCTCGCAGCCAATCTTTTTCATGGGAGAAGAAAATGACCTTGTCGTGGAGCTTCTGCTTCGACTTGTTGATATGCTCGACGAATTGGATGATTCCACCTTCAAAATGAAAGTCGAATTCCTTCATGGGGTCGAGGCGTTCATCTTTCAAAATAATTCTTAATCCCGGATTAAGAAAAGCCAGTTCACGAAAACGTGCCGCTAAAGTGTCGATATTAAATTCGACGGTTTCAAAAATTTCTGGATCCGGCTTGAAGGTCGTCTGTGTTCCCCTTTTATCAGTGACGCCAACTTCCTTCAGCGGTCCCGCTGGGTTTCCACGGTGGTAGGTCTGCTGATAGACTTTTCCGCCTTGACGAACTTCTACATTCAAAGTTTCGGAAAGAGCATTTACAACGGCCGCGCCTACTCCGTGTAACCCACCAGAGACTTTGTAAGCACCGCCTTCTTCGTTGAACTTGCCTCCGGCGTGAAGTTTCGTCATGACGACTTCGACCGCAGAAATCCCGGTACTGTGCATCCCAACAGGAATTCCTCGACCATCGTCCTCAACAGTCACGCTGTTATCGACATGCACCTTGACGGTGATATGTTTCGCATACCCCGCTAAACACTCATCCACAGAGTTATCGACAATTTCGTAGACACAGTGATGAAGGCCGCGCACAGCAGTGTCCCCAATATACATTCCGGGGCGCTTTCTAACGGCTTCTAAACCTTCAAGTACCTTGATCTTGTCGGCGGAGTACTCTGTTGAAACCTGAGTGCTCATATTTTCAGACATAACTTTTATCCTTCATTTAGGAGGGACGTTACTTTGCCGTCCTCAACTAAAAATTTCTCGCCCGCCAAACCAACCGACTCGGTGCTTGAAATAAAAACCTGCAGATCTGTCGATTGCAGAAAATTCATCAAGTACTGTCGACGCTCTAAATCCAACTCCGATGAAAAATCATCTAAGAGCAGGATGGGTCGATGACCAGTTGCCTTTCGAAAACTTTCAATCTCCGTCAGCTTCAAGGCGAGCAAAGCTGTTCGGACTTCTCCTTGCGAGCCTCTGCCACGAAGCAAACGACCATTGAACTCCATAAACCAATCATCTCGATGAGGACCCACTAACGTGCTTCCCAGGCGTTGTTCATCAGAACTCACCTGTTCGAAGCCAGTCTTCATCCAATGATTCAATTCTTGTAGTGAAGGCAGAGGGGTGTGTCCAGTAAAATGAATGGTGCTCAAGGTATCGTTTTCACTAGTAAAACGCTCATTCTTTTCGAGCCATTTGAGGTGGTAAACCAGCTGTATAGACGGCTGTTTAGGGGCGATTTCATGGGCGATTTCTGAAACCCGGGCAGCATTGGTTTTTAAGTACTGGAGGCGAGTCCGAGTGATTTGAGCACCTAGATCAATCAATATTTGCGTAAATTCCGGAAGGATGGACTGAAAACGGCGATTGCCCTC
>JAGWZD010000080.1 GCA_018968995.1 Bdellovibrionales bacterium | reverse complement strand
GTGATCGAGCAACTCGGGCCCAGAAATCCTCCCCAGGCCATAGTCCTTCCAAAAACGATCAATTTCAGCTTGATCTCGACGATTGAGAAACTCCCACCCCAGAACCCAACGATTCTGGTACTGGGGATTGGACTCTAACGCCCTTCGGATCGCCCTGGCTTGTTCGATCTGAACCTGCGGGGTATCGTGCTTCTCCCCAAGGACGAGAACTTCAATTCCCTGCAATCCAAAGCGAACCTGATTTAAATTTAGAAATTCCTGACGCGATACGTCGTACACTCGGCCGGACCACACTGTGGATTGGGCCTCTACGGGAGTGCCTAAAACAATCCCTAGAAAAGTCGCACCAATAGTAAGTAGCAGAGCCCTCATACTCAGCGAATTACCGCAATGCAGTAAAGTGATCCAGGCGATTCTGCAGATTGCTCTCGTGTTCAGACTGTGTAAAGAACCCCTACAAAACATTGAAAACTCAACCATTCCTGGGGTTCCGCCATGAAGACTTTAACTGAATTCTCTGCATTCAATCTACGCGACGCTCACCGCAAAGCTCAGGAGATCAAAACCAGTATTCAAACGGAGGAATCTCAAAAAGAGGCCTTGAGCGCTTATCTCGCAGAAAGATTTAAACTCGATGGCGACAAGATCGGTCTTTTTTTAGCCTCCTTAGATCTGGCGCTATCCAAGCCCCAGGAGCTCGAAAACCTCAAAAGGATCATTGTTTATAGCCTCGCTGAAGGCGAGAAGACTCCCTCCAATGTGGTGCAACGGGACTCTCACGCTTACAGTGCTGAATACCTGCCCTCTTTACGACCCAAGCAACACGACAGAAGAGCTGCGGGAAGCAAGCACGCCAAGGGCAAAGGGAAAGGACGCGGAAAACGCCGGGGAGATCTGAAGGGAAAACGACCCGACGGTACTGACGAGCGCCGTGGGGCAACAGGCGCCACTCGCGAGGGCTCAGCTCCCCCGTCGGACGGCCGCCGAGAACCACGCCGCGATCGAAAAAATCGAGCCCCTCGGCCTCCAAGAAAAGATTTGCCGCCCGGCCATGTATCCGTTGAGCAGGCCGCTCGGCATGCGGTCAAATCCACAGGCATCCGTCCGGTCGAAAGACCCCAGCCGACATTAGATTCTGCAAAAGCAACTCCTGAGACTGGCAACTGAAGACGTTCAGCTGCCTCCGTTGGGCCGACCTTGTCTAGCAGCCAGGGTCGGCCTACTCCTTCTTTGATGAACGCGCCACTTGAGTGGGGCTTGCCTGGTCAACGGGATACATCACGATCTCTTGAATATTCACGTGTGCTGGACGGAGTGTCGCCCAAACAACGGCCTCTGCGACATCTTCTGCCCTTAAAGGCTGCATATTGGAATAAACCGCTGCCGCCCGAGCAGTATCTCCCCGAAACCGTACTTCGCTAAACTCTGTTTCCACCATCCCAGGGGCAATTGTCGTCACTCGGATCTTTGTACCGAGCAAATCCAGCCTCAAGCTCTCAGCAAGAGCGTGCACCGCCGCTTTTGTAGCAGAGTACACATGGCCTCGGGGGTACAACCATCGAGCAGCAACGGATCCCATCATCACGATATGCCCCGAATTTTTCTTTAAGAAGAATGGTAAAAGAAGCTGGGTAAAGCCCAAAACTGCCGTAAGATTCGTCCCAATCATCTCTTGCCAGTCGGACTCATTGCTATCCTGAAATGCCTCCAGTCCACGGGCAAGCCCGGCATTGTTGATCAAGACACTCACTTTGGACAAATCCTGTGCGCGAGTCACTGAAAGAGAGTGGAGCATCTCTGTGCTGCGAACATCAGTTGCTTCATAAACAACCCTGACACCAAACTGAGTCTGCAGCTCTTGCGCAAGATCTTTCAAACGATCCTCTCGTCGAGCGACGAGAAATAAATCACGGCCTGTCCTTGCAAATGCTCGAGCGCAGGCCTCTCCGATTCCGCTACTCGCACCAGTAATTAAAATCATACTGATGTTCTAATCGGATGCGCTCAAGCCAGCAACCACTGATCAGTGTCGCCCAGATCGATGCTTCAATGAGAGCGAATTGATGCAGTATCTGAGGCCAGCGGGTGCCGGGCCATCTTCAAAAACATGCCCCAAATGTCCACCACACTGAGCACAACACACCTCTACTCGCACCATGCCATGGGAGTGGTCGAGGTGAGTCTCTATGGCTTCAGGCCGAAGCGGCTGCGTAAAGCTCGGCCAGCCCGTCCCCGAGTCGAATTTTTCATGGGCCACGAAAAGCTCCTGATCGCACCCCGCACACAGGTACGTTCCCGGAGAGTGACTCTGGCAATGCTGCCCCGAGAATGGGCGCTCGGTACCTTTTTTTCGTAGAATTTCGAACTGCTCTGGCGTGAGCCTTTCACGCCAGAACGCTTCTGACTGATTTTTCCAATCCATCAGGCGGCTTCGCTAAGCTGCTCCTTGGCCTTCTCTGCGAATGGCAAACAGTGCCAGCCGTCGGGCTTGTGATGAGTACTGAGAATCAAAGTGCGAGTGCCCTCTTTTTCAAAGTGTTTCAGTGCCATCGAAGGAGAGCCATGTTCTTCAGAAATTGCCACAAACTCCTCAATCGCTTCGCGGGTCACATCACCGAGCAATTTATACCGTCGGTCATCCAACGTGAATCGAAACACGGCGATCACGCCCGCCCCTCGAACCACCTTCGTTGCACCACTCAACTGCACGGCTTTGGGCTTATCTTTTAAGAATCGTTTAAAGTAGGCTAGCAACTCGTCTTCGGACCTTAGAAACAACGGAATCTGGCTCATCGCAATTTCTCCCTCTTTGGCCTTCACTTCCTCTTCGGATTAAAGCCGTCAAAACTTGAACGGTCTTTGAACTCTCCACGAGTTTGCCACGCTTTCGCCGGACAAACGATGTGTCCGCTTGACACTGTCGAGAGCTTAGACAGTGCTTTTTGGCCCCAGCTTCATGCAACTCCGTGATTTTCCGAGCTCCACGGGTGCCAGTGCTGCCTGGCACTCGCCTTGCTCTAGGGCGTCACCACTTATGTCGGATCAAAGCAGCACGTTGGAAGAAAAACCTCAGGCTAAAATCATCCCCATTTCGTCCGCTCGAAGAGCTCGCCATCTCATCAGCGATGACGAGGAATACGCCTATCAGGCTCGCATTCTCGGTATGGACAAACTCGCACTTCTTGAAGAAATGGTTCGGTTTCAACAGGAACGCTCAGAGCGAGGTGCCCTCAGCCTTCAGATGATGAACCGAGGAAAATACCTCTTTAAAGCACTAGAAGAAAAAGCAGAGACCCAAGAACTCAGGCTGCTAGCACGCTCTTACCGGCGACACTTAGAATTCGAAATGACGGAATGGAATCGTCGTCGAAACGGACTTCCCGCTGGATCGGATTAAAAGATTCAGCCCCATCTTGATCGAGCCGGTCCCCCTCTCTCCCCTAAATCTCTCCCGGCCAGATCGTGTAGAACCCCGGCTTCATGCAGAAGCTGGGGTTTTTTAATTCACCATCCGCTTTCTCATCGCAGATCTCGCCCAGGGTACAAAAAGAACAAACCAGAACAAAAGAATGGGAAGGGACCACCACTCCCATTCAAACCCTAGAAGCAAAAACCGAACAACCGATAGCAAGGCCGTGAGGGGCAGAAATGCGGCAATACCCTGTGCCCATTGGGGGAGCTGGGCCAAAGGGAAATAAACTCCGCAAAACAAAAACATCGGAAAAATGGCAAGGTACTGAGGATAAGAAATCGATTCGATCGTTTGAGAACTCGCAGCTACCAGCATCCCGACAGATGCAAAAAAGAAAGAAACCAGGAAAATCACTGGAAGCGCTACAACGCAGCCCCAGGCCGAGAAGTCCCCAATGAGAAATCCCATCAATAACACCGTAGCAGCCGACAGAACTCCTCGGGACGCGCACCATAAAAGCTCGCCCCAAAGTACCTCAGACAGTGTGATTGGGGTCACAGAAATGGCTTGAAAAATTCGTTGATAATACATCCTTACGAATCCGCCGTAGGCACCGTCGAAAAATGAGGTGAAGAGCACAGCCTGTCCGACGAGACCAGCCAATACAAAGGCGCGATAGCTTAAATGATCGTTCCCTACCTGGATCGTTCCGATCACTGAGCCTAAGCCGAACCCAAATGAAAACAGGTACAAGAGTGGCTCAACAAAGGTCGTGATCATCCCATAGACTATGTTTTTTCTGAAAACGGCAAAATGTCTCAGCCAGACTGTAAAGATAGAAACCAGTGCACTCATTGAGACCTCCTGGCCTCTAACTGCGAAAGCGGTGCGCCAGTCAGCTTCAGATAAACATCCTCAAGATGAGGGGGTCTTTGAATTCTTACTCCTGTACGAACCTCTTCTTCAATCAGTTGTGAACCCATCTCAGACAGGATCAACTGCTCGGGAGAGTCACACGCCAGAATTTTTCCTTGATGAATGATTGCCACGCGATCGCAAAGTCTCTCGGCCTCTTCCATGTAATGGGTCGATAATAAAATTGCGAGCCCCCCTGCTCGCTGCTCCACCAAGATCTCCCAAAGAGTGCGGCGAGCCTCAGGATCAAGCCCCGTTGTAGGCTCATCCAACACCAAAAGCCTCGGTCGATTCATCAAAGCCCTGGCTACTTGAAGTCGTCGCCGCATCCCTCCCGACAGAGCTTCCACTAGCTCATCGGATTTTCCGGAAAGTCCAAATCGCTCGAGAAGTTCCCTGGATCGATGCTCGGCCTCAATCCTCCGAATTCCAAAGAATGAGGCAAATTGAACCATTTGGTCAAAAACAGTGAAATCCGTATCCAGAGTGTCGTCTTGAGAACAGACCCCAAGGACCTGTCGCGCGCGCTTGGGCTCTCGATGAACATTGACACCCTCGATTTCAACGCGTCCTGCGGTAGGATCGTAGAAACCGGTGGCGCATTTCATGATAGTGGATTTGCCGGCCCCGTTTGGGCCCAAAAGCCCAAAGCATTCGCCAGCACGAACCTCCAATGAAACCCCATTCACAGCAGTGAGCGGCGCGTGTCCCTTGGCGTGATACACTTTTTTTAAATCAGCAATAACTAGCGCCGAGGGCATTTTTTCGACCATCGAATCTAAGCTTGTTCGAACCTAGAGCAGATTCGAAGCCAACTCGGAAAGTTTCGATCGCTCACCCTTAGTCAAGGTGATGTGGGCGGAAATGGATTCCTCTTTGAACTTCTCAACAAGGTATACCAATCCGTTATTTGCAGAGTCGACGTAAGGATTATCGATCTGGAAACTATCGCCCGTGAGAACGATCTTGGTGTTGTCACCTGCACGAGTAATGATGGTTTTGATTTCATGAGGCGTGAGGTTCTGCGACTCATCGACAATCAAATACTGCTGCGGGATGGAACGCCCGCGAATGTAAGTGAGCGGCTCGATCTGGAGTAGTCCTTGGTTGATCAGCTCTTGGCAGCCCTTGCCTGCCCCGCGCTTCCCGCGAGCGCCAGTTGCCCCAAATAGAAAGTCGATATTGTCATAGATAGGCTGCATCCAAGGGTTGAGCTTTTCTTCAATGTCTCCAGGTAAGAATCCGATGTCACGTCCCAAGGGGAACACCGGGCGTGACACGAGCAACCTTTGGAAAATCCCCTCATCCACCGTCTTTGCCAGACCAGCAGCAATCGCTAAGAGCGTTTTACCGGTACCCGCTTTTCCAACAAGACTGACGAGCTTGATGTCATCGTTCATCAAGGCATCGATTGCAAAAGACTGTTCCGCATTTTTTGGAAAAATGCCCCAAAGCCCTTCTACTGGCTTATAAAGAGGCACAATGCAGTCGAGTTCCTTGCTATAGCGCCCCATCGCCGTGTGAGTGGGATTCGCGGAATCTTTTAAGATAACGTATTGATTGGCTTTCAGCGCCTCGGTACGGGCTTCACGAACCGAACCCGAGTACGGCAAGCGCTTCTGAGCGTAGAACTCGTCTACAAGATGCCCATCCACATCCAGCTGCACTTCTCCGGAATACAGCTGCTCGGGCTCAACACTCTCCGGTTCGTAGTCCTCAGAAATAATTCCAAGAGCATCGGCTTTAATTCGAAGATTGACGTCTTTTGTGACGAAATGAATTGGACGCTTGGGTTGCTCTTTTTTGAGCGAGATGGCCAACGCCAGCATTCGATTGTCGGCCTTGTCCATGGGAAGTTCCATGGGAAGCGGGTTTGTTCCACCCAACTCGACTGTGAGCAAACCTCCATTCGGCAGCCGAACGCCTTTGGAGAGCTCGCCTTCTTTTCTCATGTCATCGAGCAGCCGAGAGAACATACGAGCGTGTCGTCCGTTCTCGCTCATCTCGCGTTTGAAGCGATCAATCTCTTCCAGCACAACAATCGGAATGACAATGTCGTTGTTGCCAAACTTAAACAGCGCTTGTGGATCGAAAAGCAAAACGTTGGTGTCGAGGATGAAGGCTTTTCTCAAGTGGTGCTCCCCCTTTATTGGTGTCGACAGTTTGACTGACGACCGGGGCCAAACTCAAGGAGAATGAGCCGTTGGCAGAACAGAAGTTGAAGTACGGGGCAAGATACCGCAGACGCTCTGCGTCGCAACTCAACCGCTAGAGAGCAAATCGCATCGCCAAACGCACCACGTATCGACGGTCACCCATTTCATAGGCCGAGCCCCCCAGTTCTTCGGCATAAGAGGCCGCCGTCACCCGAATCAGCCAGGCGTCAAACGAGGCGCCATACGAAAGGTAGGTCTGATGGATTCCTCCAAAAACACTGATCCCAGGAAGCTCCCAGTTCACCCCAAAATGTTGCCTTTTTCGCCAGTCCACAGCCTGGTTTAGATTTGCATGATCATACGCAAAGCTGAGCGAGGTCAGTCCTCTTAACTGAAGCTTTGCTCCTACGCCGGCGGTTAGATTTCCTCTCTGAGTGTCGGCGTTGCTCCGGCGAAAATTCATGTCCCCCAGGTTGATATACGATGCTCCTAGAGACCAACTAAACCCTTCGCTTACCGTACTGATAAACTGAGTTCCAGCGTCGACTCCATAGCCGATTTCGTAATTTCCCATAAGCTGATTCAAAAAGTCTTGATCAGCGGAAACTAGTGTCGACAAGGGCACTTCTTTAAATCCACCCTTGCGCCACATCACTTTGCCCCCAAGCCCCACTCGCATCTCGTTGCCGACAGAAGCAGCTGCACGAGCGGACTTCCCTTTTCGGGGTCTACGCTGACGAGGACCTGAGAAATCAATCGTCGTCCCCCAAGCAGCTTGCACTCCATTGGTGCTCTGGACGGCGACCGTGTACTCTGGATAGGAAGGATTCTGAGCATAAAAGCCGGCTTGAGCATCGAGCAAAATCGCTGCCCCAAAATGAGGAGCCGTAACAGCGGCGACGTACTGACCGTTGGCATAGATGTTTTTACCAATCAGAGCATTCAGATTGCTGAAAGTGAAATTTGATAAGGCGGTTCTACCCGCATTGATAGAAGTATAGGTGTCCCAAGATGCCCCGAGATCGCCCGTCAGATAGTGGAAAGTAAAATCACTGTTTCCTGCCATTTGAGCTGGGTTAGTAAAAATCCCCTGAATCGCATCACGGTCCTCAATCTCTGACGCAATCCCAGCCCCACCCATCGCCTTCATTCGGGTGTCTCGATACAGATCACGCAATTCAAAGGTCGCTGCCAAAAGACTCGTCGGCAGAGTCAGCAAAACAGAAAAGCTAACGGCTAGCCCTAATCGCCTCATTGCCAGCCCACCGTGTTCATAAAAGCCACCAATCCAGCAGCTGCACACGCCTCAAGGTCATTCGCTGTAGGTAGATCTCGATCACAAGAACTGCGATGACGGAGCGTCTTTGGACAACTAGTGCAGGTTAGCCCGCAGGCGGTGCATCCGGTTTGGCAAGCGCTATCAAAGGCTCCTGAGAGACCTTGAACCTGTGCATTCAAATTGTTGAGCTGAGTGATGGAGGCGCCGACTTCATTTAAAGAGTCGCTCAAATTGAGAAGAGCCGAGGCGTAGCCACATCCCTCTTGATCAACACCCGCGAGAGTGCCCCATGGTAGATCGCCCCCGGGTGCGCCCAGAGCATCAGGGC
>JAGWZD010000079.1 GCA_018968995.1 Bdellovibrionales bacterium | reverse complement strand
CCGGATCGGCAGAGTGGCGCTGGAGAACATTGAGGTTCTGCAAGGGTTGCGTGTCGGAACTAATGATACTGGCCAATGCATTGATCCGCCCACGATCATCACTTGTCCCTGGAAACAGTGATGGAGTCTCTGGAAAGCGCTCTTCCAGCCAACGGACAATCGCTGAAGAATCAGTCAAAAAGAGTGATTGCCACTCGAGCACTGGAACGTAACCTAGGGGATGTCTTGCCAGATGTGTCGGCTCTTCCGACTCTCCGTTAAGCAAACTGACGGGCTGCAGTGTGGCCTCAATACCCTTATAGTCAAGAGCCCATCTCACTCGCCAACTGCAAGACGATCTCCAGTAGTGATAGAGCTTAATGGATGTACTCAATCCTTTCTCCTTACTTAAGGGGTACCCACGTAGTCTTCTTTCGCTTCCTGGATGGTGTTCTCCAGTCTTCCCAGGGCATCCACCTCAAGGGCGACTTGATCGCCTGGCTTAAGCCACTGATTGTCAGTGATTTTGGATCCGTTGAGCTCCAGGAAACAGCCTGTTCCTACCGTGCCTGACCCAATGACCTCGCCTGGCTCGAGAGTCACACCGTAACTTGCTCTTTCAATAATTTGGGCGAAAGTCCAAGTCATGTCTTTTAAGTTCCCAAACGACACCTGCTTGCCATTCACAAAGCATCGCATCTTCAGATTGTGTCTTTCTCCGTTAGGTCCGGGTTGTACATGTGCGCGAAGTTCGTCGCGTGTGACAAGCCAAGGTCCAAGTGAGGTCGCAAAGTCTTTGCCCTTTGCAGGGCCCAAGTTCAGCTTCATCTCTTCCATTTGCAGATGTCGAGCCGACCAATCATTCATCACCATAAAGCCAAAAATATGCTCGTCAGCTTTCGATGCGGGGATGTTTTTTCCAGCTTTTCCAACCACAATCGCTACTTCAAGCTCGAAATCGAGCTTTTCAAGGGCTTGTCGCTGGACCCAAAGGTCTCCTTCGCCCACAACAGCCAAGTGGTTCGTGAAGTAAAAGACTGGAAATTGGTCGAACTCCGGGATCATGGGTAAACCACGATTCTTACGGGCAGCCTCGACATGTTGTCGGAAGGCATAGCCGTCACGCATGGATACGGGGCGTGGGATAGGCGATAAAAGCTGGATAGACGAGCGCTCGAATTTAAGGGCAGTACCCGAATTCTCCCAGTCGGTAGTTCTTTTTTGCCAGTTCTCAGCGCTTTTGATGAGTTCCAACACTGTTGAGGGCAACTGGGGATGACTGAGGACTTGGCCAGTGGAGGAACTGATCCAACCAACACGAGGTAGATTAAACGAGGGCTCGGACTTGCTGACGAATGTGACCCATTTCATAGGTCGCAAACTATCGCGCGCCGAGTCGGTATGTCAAAGAGACTTAAAAGTAAAACGGCGCTTCTTGATCTTATTTCTGTTTGAACAGGAATAAGGCAGAAGCGCCGTCTCAAAAGACAGATCAGCTGTCTGAAATTACCAGAAACGCTTGTTAGCGAAGGTTTCCTTCAGAGAGCGTGGGAAAGACCAGCGTGGCTTCTTGGTAGCCGGACGGGCCTTGATTTCCATAGGTTCACCGGTGAAAGGATTCACGCCCTTGCCAGCCTTACGTGCCTTAACTTCCTTGCGGATCAAGGTGCCAACAATTGGGAAACGAACGCGCTCGCCGCCAGCAGCAGCTTTTGCTCCGTTGTTGAAAGCATTTTCGATTGCAGCTTTCAGGTCAGAACGCTTCAGGCGAACTTCGCCCTTACGAGTGACGCTGGTAGCCTTCAGAACGCTCTCATGAACTTCGTTGATGAACGAGTATTTTGTCTTCTTTTTAGCCATTATTTTGGTCTCCTGATGGAAAGTTGTAGGGACGAATTTCAGTCAGTGCAACCAAAAACTCGCAAAAAACGCTTTTTTTTAGGATTTCAGATCGTTGACTTCATGAAAATTCCGTAAAATTCAGGCTGCAGCTGTTTTTTTGCTGAATTCTTTGCGTTCCAGCGGATGGGTGGTTCTCGCTGTGAGTCTGCTGAACTCTTTACTGAGAATGCTGAGTAAGTCGCCGAATGAGACGATTCCCACAGCTTTTCCTTGAGAGTTGACCACAGGCAGTCTGCGGATTTCACCGTCATGCATGGCGTCGATGCAGTCGTATATCCCATCCGTTTCTTTAATGACCCGTGGGGCTGGGGTCATTAAGTCTTTGACCTGACATTGACGCGCGTCTTTGTGTTGGCCCATGCAGCGTAAAACCAAATCTCTATCAGTGACGATTCCGACCGGCTTTTGGTTTGAATCGCAGACTAGGACGCTACCGACATTTTTCTGTTTCATGAGCTGGACGACTTGATCCGCGCTGTCTTCTGGTTTGACGGAAAAGAGTTCGAAGCGAATGATATTCTTTAGCATGGCTCTATGCGATGCAACACCTAGGCCTGGGCTAGGGCGGGTGTTTGATGACGACGTGACTGGAGGAATGGCATGTCTTTGGCCGGCATCCGTGCGGTTCTCTTTGATCTAGATGGAACACTAGTGCACTCCGAGGCTGTGGCTGCTCGGGCAGTAGAAGACGTGTTTGGCCGCTTTGGAATGCGCTTGCAGCCGACTCTGGCCGAACTCGTGACCGGAAAGACGTGGACGGCGGCTTTGCAAGAACTCGAGCAGCACGTCTCACTCCCGCTCCCTCGAGAGGAGTTTTTGGATTTAATTATTGAGGAGTACCGAATTCGCCTGAAGACGGAGGTTCATCCTGTTCCAGGTGGAGTCGAGGCCATTACTCAGCTGGCACCTAGGTATAAGTTGGGTCTGGTATCGGGTTCCTATCGAGAAGAGATCCTTTTTGCTCTGAATAAGCTTCAAGTGATTCATCATTTCGGTTTAATTCTGGGTGCTGAAGATTACCTCAATAGTAAACCTGAGCCTGATGGATATCTCAAAGCGCTCCAGTTGTTTGGTCTACAACCTCAAGAAGCTATCGTGTTTGAAGATTCAGAGCCTGGCATTCGCTCAGCGATAGCAGCGGGATGCAAAGTAGTCTTGGTTCGCCATTGTTCATCGATTCGGGCCGGTTCGCCTTGGATCAAGCAGGTGCATGCTCAGATCGATACGCTTGAGGGCGTGACGCCGGACTGGATTCAGCGAAACTTCAATTAGGGGTCAGTTTTCGAAGTTTCCGGTCGACAGTATTGCTCGAGCTCCGTCGTAGAGCTGAAAGACTGCTTCGGGGCGGTCCGAGGTTTTGGCTCGAAGATCGTGGTCCACCTCAATCACCAGTCGATGATCTTTGCGATCGAGCCACTCGATAATGACCCAAGGTTGTTGAAAGGATTCTTTTGGGAGATCGAAACGCTCTATTTGCAAGTGGGCAATGCCTTCGAGGGCTTTATCAGGAGATTTTTTGAAAGGGATCATTTTGGGTCGTGCGGCGCTTCCGCCGGGTTTAGCCCAGTCGCCGCTCTGCCTCTCTGCAGACCAAGAGGAGGCCGGTTTGCCTTGGGGAGTAAACCATTTGATTTGAGTACGATCGGCGTCGTCGAGAGTCCAAGTGGCCAGCCGTCGATGTCGGATGCGATCAAATCCGGTGATCAGTCGAAGCATATCCAGAGCGGCCCCGTCGACCACGAGTCGCTCGTTGCCAATTCGGGCGGCCCGTCCCTCGCCAATGGAGGCAGGGGCGCCTAGAAGAAGCTCGAGGTTTCGTGAGTCGACTTTCCAGTTTAATTTGGTCCATTCCGGCGCCAGTCCGAAGCTTGAATCGGTTCCAGAGAGGGTGTTGCCAGTCTTTCTCAGGGTACTCAGGCTATCGAGAAGATGGCGGACAAACGAGCCGTCAACCAATCGATCCGTAAGATTTGCCCCCTCAGGGGCCTCCAGGACGATCCATCGAGGGGTCACCGCTTGAGGTCCGAGCCAACCCTCTTGTTTGACTCTTGCCGTCCACCAGGGTTCGCCTGGGTCTCTTTTAGAAATAAAGAGTTCAGTGACAGCTTCGTACTTGTAGCTAAAAACAGGCTTCCCGATAGGTAATTCGGTCCCTGGAGATTTGCTACAGGAGGCGAGTAGCAAGAACGCCAGAGATAGCCCAGTTCTGATTCCGAACCGGACTTTACGAATCATGTAAAAAAACCGCTCTTGGCGATGAAGGCAATGAGGGTCAGTAACCCCATCAGAACCGCAAAAGTAGCGTAGGCTTCAAAAGCCTTATTTTTTGATGCCAAAGTAGATGAGAAGCTCAGGTGATCTTTCTCTGGATTGACCTGTAACAGACTTTCCGTCGGTGCAGGCCATGGACGCGGAAAGAAGCGTGGAACAAGTTGGCAGTACTGAAGGTAGGGTTGGCCGAAAATCTTTTCAAGCTTCACTTCTTCTTCCAAAATAATGAAGTGGTAGATCATCGCGAAGACGACAGAGATAACGATCAATAATGTCCATTGCGCAGTCGATAGCGCCGCGCCTAGAGCCATGAGGTAGGTGCCCAAGTAGAGCGGATTTCTTACCCATGCATAGGGTCCGCCGACGGCTGGACGAGTGTCTTTTCTCAGAAAGCCGCTGGCCCAATACCGCAATGTAGCGCCTAGAAAGCAAACAGCAATACCGGGAAGGTTGGGATACTCACGAGCGGAGAAAACCAAGAAAGCCCCAGCAATCCACGCTGCAATGATCCTCGGTTTGCCCTGAATCGCGTAACGAAACCGTTGAATCGCCTTTTCCATGATGGATTTCGATTACCGTTCTTAGAAGTAGAGCG
Organism: Bdellovibrionales bacterium; assembly: GCA_018968995.1. GTDB lineage: Bacteria > Bdellovibrionota > UBA1018 > UBA1018 > UBA1018 > CAIOHW01. The sequence goes on along the minus strand of JAGWZD010000079.1, from coordinate 3,410 downwards.
CAAGCTCAGCGATGCCGTAGGGGGTGACAATTTGGTTTCTGCCTGAAATAGGCTGGCTCCAGGTCAAGGTCAGATCCCCTGGAATTAAAAAGCGATTTCGGAGGAAGGCCGAAATGCTTGAGGCAACCACAGAAAACTGCGCATAGCAGTTCATCGATTCCGTTCCTTCTGACATATAATCGTAGACCGATGCGGCCTGTTTGGATCCGGAAATCGTGTCACGTCCCTTCCATTCCCAAAATATCTGCGAATCGAGCGAGACGGTGGGATTGAGCTGAGCTTTCATTCCAGCGCTGGTCATCCATTGGTCTCCGAGCTTAATCCTCACGCTTTCCTCATTGGCAGGACCAGGAAGGAAATCCCCGGGCTGACTCGGTACCCGTCGAAGTCGAGAGAAGGGTAGTTTTGCGGTGTATCCAAGTTGATGAGAAAGAGAATAGCGGCCCTTAAAGGTATAAGTAGAAGTATGAATGAGCTGCCCCGTCCATGCCCCAGTGCCAAAGTCTAATTCGGTAAGGTTATCCGGGCTCGCGAGTCGACCGATGGGGACGGTTACTTGAGTTTGGAAAGCATTCATGAACAGACCCAAACGATTGTTCTGTTCGAGATACAGATAGCGAGACCCGAGAATCCCATCTCCTAGTCCTGAGGCCTCAAAGTCTTCAAAGCGTTTGTAGCCGCGAGAGGCTAGGACCGTCTGGAAGGTTTCGGTATCGATTTGGCTGAGTAGCTGAAGTCCCGAAACCAGCTGAGCCGTTGCTCCCATGCTCGCTGCCCCACGAGCAAATCCTTCGTAAATGTCTCGAGCCGTATTTCGCCCGTTGATAGAGTGACGAAAGCGAACGGATTGTTTGATGATCGGTACAGCAAAACCCGCGCTTAGTCGCGGTGTGAACCCATACTGATACGCAACCACGTATTGGCTACGGTTCACCTCAGCATCGAGGCCTAAGCTTCCTCGAGAAAGGGCGTCGCCCAATCGCGGCAGATTCGAGTCGTTCGAAAGAACCACGCCGTATGCTGTGGTATCCAAGACATTGTAGCGATAATTGTTCTGATTGTTCAGCCACTGAACCAGGTCTGAGACGCGAGGATCGGCGCGTCTGAAGTTTTGTCCGGAAAGTTCGAGCTGAAATGGCGACATGATCGAGACCCGCTCGCCGTCACTTGTTGTTGTGTCGGTGATGGTTGCGGTTCTGCCCTGAATCAGAGCCAGGCGAGACCTTCCCTGAGGAAGCACTCTGGCTTCGGCGGCAAGGGCCCTCGAAGACAAACCCTCCGAAAGGGTGCCGAGCACCAGAAGGACTAGAGCGGTTAGAGAGGAAGCGAAAAGTGGCATCATATAAAACCCGACGCGTTCTATCAGGTTTCAAGAATTCGAACAAGTCTTAAAAAGCGCCAGCAGGATATTTAAAGTCATGGATTTCAATAGGTTATAGCGCAATCGTATTTGATTAAAAAATTCAAGTAAAGGCTAGGCTCCGGGGGCGATCTGTGGTACCCCAGGGCCCGATGATTTGCTTAAAAAAAGGGCTTCTAATCGGGGTGATGATGGCAGGTTCTCTTGCTTCGGCAGAAGCAGCTACAGACCTAGCCACTGTTCCGAGAAATTTTTTCGAGCGTCAAGAGTGGTCGATTTCGTCAAGAACATCAGGAGCCAGCGGTCTAGATTATTTTGGAAATCTGTTGAGAACAAAAGAGGGGATCAGTCCAAGGCTGGCGGATTCGCCCTTTTTAGATGCAGCCTTTTACTCGGCTCTGCCTGATCTCTACGAGGTCGTCTACGACACTCAGAAGCAAAAAGCGTTTGAAGAGCAGGTTCGAAATCTAAAAACGGTGACATTGTTTGATGGCTTTCTCGATATGATTGCCGCGGCTGATTTGCCCCCAGAAATGAAATCTGCAGGCGACCAAATCGGCCAGTGTCTTGCGAAGAAAATGATTGAGGCACGAGACTCTTGTGTCATCGATGAGCCAAAAAATGGTGCTCTGCCTCGAGCTCCTTCGACCTGGAAATTGGCATGGGCACGAGCGACCTGCGGTTCTTTTGTCAAGCAGTGCTGGGTTCGTAAGGCTTTTTTTGCTGCGGCCTATTCCGAACTTTCGAAATACCGTGATGATCCAAAGGTTCGCGAAATGGTGGCCCGAAAATTCGAAGAAATTTTTCCGGTACGGTTTCTTGAGGAATTTAAAAAGACAATCAATGGCTATCGTTCGAATTTGCAGGCGGTGATCGCACCCAAGATTGGCGCAAAATCTTTTTCTGCTCCTGAGAAGTCGCTAGTTCAATCGGATGGGCCTTCAAGCGATTCTTCCCGTGCGTTTGTTCGGATGGATGGTTTTGCCTGGGGCTTACTGGCTGACATTCAGTCAGCTAAATTCGGTCTTCGCGACGGAGCCTCAGAGGAACAAAAGCAAATCGGGGCCACGGGTCTATGGGCAGCTGGAAATCGTCTGATTCAGCTGACCGGACTAGACGCGGCGTTGTTTAAGAATGGGCAATATCAATGGAAGGATTCTCCCGGTCCTCGTCAGCCTCCTGGAATCGAGTGGGCTCCGCTGGGGGGCTGGTCGGCATACTGGGTGCCCTTCTCTCAAGGAGTATCGGTTTCAGGGCGTGAAGCAGGAAAAGAGCAACTTCGCTTTCAACGCTGGGATTGGGAGCAGTATTACAAATTACCCAATGACCCAGGAACGGTGACTCGAATCTTTCCTCATGCGTTTGAAGTGGATTCGAACGGTGCTCCTCAGTGGTCAGGTCCGGAAAGTGCCGAATATCGACTCGAAGACATGGTGATTCTGGCAGACGCTCTGGTTGAATTTTTGTCGTCGACCCAAAAAGATGCGGTTCTCTCGAAATATTTAGGGTCAAAAGATGAACTCAAGCAGATTCTTGAGCCCTCGGTGCCAGTGGTATTGCCACGGCAGCTGAGAATGCTGAGCTATGGAGTTTTGGCGGCCATCGGTCGAAATCTGATTCACCCTGATATCAGTCTTCTGGATATTCAGGATCATATCGAGCCAGGTATGGGCCTGGGTGTGCGATTTTTTGCTAAGCACTCTTTTCTCGAGCCAAGATCTGCAAGGGGGCAGGCCTCGACAGTATCCGTCGCGAGATTGATTCTTGCGGCGTCAAGACTGCGGAGCCTGGTTCTCTCAGACCCAGAACTTCCCGTCCCGCAGGCAAAAGTGCCCGATTTGTTAAACAAAGTAGATTCGCTTTTGCAGATCGGGGCCCTCACCTTGGGCTCAGACGCCCAAGTGGTTCGTGGCGGATTTCGCCCTCAGCTAGGCGGAACAGATCTCAACCAGCTCGATCTCGAGAGTAGTATTTTAGGGGTTCGAGCCATCCAGACCGCCTACTCATGGAGTAAGATTCCGGTTCTGCGCCTGAATCTGGTGGCTGGGAT
>JAGWZD010000078.1 GCA_018968995.1 Bdellovibrionales bacterium | reverse complement strand
AGCTCCAGTGCTCATTTACGGGGAAACCGGCAGCGGCAAAGAACTCGTTGCCAGGTCACTTCGACCCACACGCCCTGACGGCTCGCTCGCCCCGTTTGTGGCTGTGGACTCTTCCACAATTCAAGGAGGTACCGCCGAAAGTATTTTATTCGGCCACGAAAAGGGCGCATTCACTGGTGCAGATAAAACCGTCAAAGGTCTGTTTGAGGAAGCCAATGGGGGAGTGGTTTTTTTTGATGAACTCTCGAACATGCCGCTACCGATTCAACAGAAACTGTTGCGAGTGATACAAGAGAAAGAAGTGACCCGGATGGGCTCACACCGGCCCATCCCAGTCCAGTTTCGTCTCATCTGCGCGAGCAACATCGATCTTGAAAAGTTAGTTTCAGAGGGAAGATTCCAAGCTGATCTTTATCAACGAATTAATGTGCTACCCGTAAAGCTACCCTCACTTCGAGAAAGAGATGCAGACATTCCACTGCTTGCTAATGATTTCCTTAAACGCGAGAGACCTCAATGGCGCTGGAGCCCAGATGCTATTGCGGTGCTCAAGGGCTATTCCTGGCCGGGAAACATTCGCGAGCTTCAAAATATTATTTCGTACGCAGTAACCATGTCCGAGGGACCCGAATTAGAAATTGGCGATCTTCCGGAAAGAGTGAGGGCCACTACTCGATTTCAAAAGCCCCTCTCTGAAACCGAGACCGAAAATGGAACCAGCTTTTATTCTCAGGTTCTTGCATTTGAGGCGGAACTTCTGAAAGTGGCAATCCAAAAGCCATTTCGGTCCGTTTCTGAACTTGCTGAGAAACTTGGCATGGACCGATCTCACCTTTATACCAAGCTGAAACAACACGGACTGAAGATCGAAAAAAATAAATCCTAGCGGTGTTTAAAAGAAGAAAAGTGGGCCACCAATACAAATGCCGAAATTTCGCGCATGAGCACGTCCGTCATTCCCCAGTCTTTCGGTCCAAGATAAGTAATTTGCCTCGATGAAAAGCTGCTTTGTGCCCACTCGCGCCCAAGCGTTGTAATAAGACTTGCCGTCGATCAGTGGAAAAAAGAATCCACCGAGGCTCATATTTTTCCTCTTTCCAAAGGCATCTCGTAAAAGCATTTCGAATCCCTGGGGAACTCCTAATCGGTACTGGGGGCCGCTAGGAGACCGAAACGCAATCCAGTGAAACCCAAGTAACAGGTTCACCGAGAGCCGTTCATCCAGGGCACGAGAGGACTCATTATCAAAATAAAGACCGAAATCATTGTACCACCGCCGATGGACCGGAAAAGCGTCAAAGAAAATGATCCTCGAGTTCTCCGACAAGCTGTACGCACCATAAAGTGTCGCCAGTGCTGCAGCTTGTGAGACCCCTTCATCTCCAGAAATATCGAGAAAATAAGCATAAGGGCCCAACCCTACTCCAAAAGAGCCACGGTTGAGTTTCTTAGGAAGTGAGGCCTGGATTTCAAAGCTTCCTCCCTCCGGCTCGTGCAATTGAACACTGGGCTTATCAGCCGAAAGCAAAACGGACATCAGCGAGGCTTTCGAAGTTCTTGAAGAAACTTGAGCCTCTCCAGAAATCACCGATGGCGATCCTGAGATTCCACTCCAGGCCACGATTAACTCGAGCTGCGGAACCAATTTCGAATGACTTGTAGAACGAATCATTCGGCATCCCAAATACACCCATTGATTTGCGGGTAAGGACTCGCCCCCCACGATCTTTACGTTCTGAGGAGAGCAGGAAACATCGACGAAAACTCGAGAACCAGAAATCTGTTTTTTTGGTGAATATCGAAAATGAAAGGAATAGGTAGACGCTTTCCCACGTTCGACCAGAAGGAGTTCGTGCTCGGCAGAGAATAACGACACGGGCACCTCGGGCGCCTCTGGGGTAACCGCCTGAATGGATCTTCCAATTCGAACTTGCGCTAGGGTCTCGACCGGAAGCTCGATTCGAACCCGCGCACGAGGTAACACTAAGTACCTTGAAACTCTGACCCAGGTAAGACTTCCCGGAACAATCTCAAGCCGAACTCCAGGTGGGGCTGATTTCTTCCAGCCAATCTCGAAATCGGCTTCAAGAAAGGGCGCAACCTCGAATGCGGTTGGAACCGCTTCCGAAATCAGCTCTTCGTCAATACGCTCTGGCAGCACGAATTCTAGAGCCCCAGCCCGAGAGGCGTTCAAAAAAACAGCGCTACAAACGATCAGACCCCAGTAAAGGCTTCGGAACATGCTTTTACCTTGCTGCATCAGTCTGCGCTCTCGGGGGAACCGATTTAACTCAACGGCTTTTGTTTGGTTTGAAAATGGTGGACCTGAACGGAGTCGAACCGATGACATCGTGCTTGCAAAGCACGCGCTCTACCAACTGAGCTACAGGCCCACCGACGCGTGACCATGGATTTAGTCAAACCTCGCGCGATTGGCAAGCTCGCTTTCATCCGAAGAAAGATTTATGCTCTTCCCATGGACCGTTTGACCCCCGAAACCTACCAAAAGGGCTTTCTGATCGACGAAGAACTCCTGGGAGGGGTGAGCTTGATCGAAGGGGCCTACGTTGCCTTTGTTTTGCGTCACACCACGGGGGAATACCTGGGCACGCAGACCCACCCAACCCTAGAAGAGGCCCTGAGAACGATCAACGCTGTGCAAAGAAAATGGGCTTACGAATCCTCTTCTCAGTGTGGAGGAGGCGCTTGTGCGGAAGGCAACTGTGGAACAGGTTCATGTAAGAAGGTACTCTCTAAATCCGGTGCCTGCTGCGACTAGGTAACCGCCACCTCTCGAATTCGCCGGATTGAAACGGCTTTCCCGGTCGAATCATCCAGTTCAATAATCACACAGCCGTAACCTCCAGAACCCTCAGCGGGCTCGTAGCGGACAGGTCTCTGGGTTAGAAATTTCTGGATCGAGAGCTCTTTTTTCACACCAATGACGGAGTCGAAGCAACCACACATTCCTACATCGGTGATAGCAGCGGTTCCGCCCGCCAGGATTCGCTCATCAGCGGTTTGAACATGAGAATGAGTGCCTACTACGGCCCCCACTTTTCCGTCTAAAAAGTGCGCAATGGCTTGCTTTTCGGACGTGGCCTCACCGTGAAAATCAACCAAAACACACTCGACATTTGCCTTTTCTAGACGCTCCAGCTCAGCCTCAGCGCAACGAAATGGGCAGTCGAGGCTTGGCATAAATACTCGCCCCATCACCTGAATCACCCCGAGTTTTTTACTCGGATCTCGACGTGACTGCACTACGGTAGAGCCTCGACCCGGTAGAGCATACTGGGGATGATCTGGATAATTAGCGGGCCTGAGAAGGCGCGTGGTCGTGGCCATAAACGGAACGATCTGTTTTTGGTCCCACGCGTGATTTCCTGTGGTGATCACATCAACGCCAAGGTCAAAGAATTCCTGCGCCTGCTCAGGAAGAATACCGTGACCATGTGCCATGTTTTCGCCATTAACGATCACGAAATCAATGTCTTCTGGCCCTGTCCATTTCCGTAGAGCTACTTTAACGGCATCACGCCCAGGCTTTCCGTAAACATCTCCAAAAAATAAAATTTTCATGCCTTTTCTACTTCTCTGCCAACGAACGATAGAGTTTCTGCCTCGCTCACTAAATAATTCATCCGGGGCTCATCGGGCCTTTGCTCTGGGAGCGAATCCAAAACTTGGAAACGGGCTGCAACTGCCCACTTTAGAATTCGGGGATAGTGACTCAAAAAGAGGTCATAAAAGCCCCCACCTGTGCCCATTCTTTCTCCTCGCCTACTAAACGCTACGCCAGGAACCCATACGCTGTGAAACCGAGCGGGGTCAATCTCTGGCATATTTTCCTGAGGCTCAAGAAGTGTTTTGACCCTGGCCGAGGGTCTCCACTGAGCGGGATTGGCCTCATCGGCGAGGTGCCAGCACATTCCTTTGAGGCGATCTTCAGGATCCCTCATTCGCGGATACGCCAGCAGTACTCCTAGTTTCTTGAAATAGCTCACCCCCTGAGGAATAGACCATTCCCATGGAAGCGGCCGGTGCAAGCCCACAAGCATTCCAGCCTCTAGATTCAAATAGTTTTGAATAAAGCGGAGAGCCTGCAAATCAAGAGTCGCTTGAATTTGATTCCGTTCTGACTCTGTAAGCTCTTTTCTAACAGACTGAATCTCACTGCGAAGCTGAGCAGCTAATTGCGCCACAGATCAAGCTTCCGTTGCGTCAGAAGACGAGCTACCCCCCGCCCGACCCAACACCAACCGCGCCTCGGCAAGCTTCGCACTAATCTTCGATCGCTGATTTACGAGCCGTCGTTTCGACTTCACATACTCCTCAGCCAGATCCAGCAGGGCCAAGAGTAAGACACGACTTTTATTGTTGGTCCCTGCCAACCGACGATTGGCCTCCTGAAGTCTGACCTTCACGAGTTCCGCCACTTCACCCACAAAATCCATGTCCTCGGAAGCTCGAATCCGCAAGCGTTCACCGAGAACGTCGAGTTCCAATTCAGCGCCATTTCGACTGGAAGAATTTAAGGATCGGCTCATGATCCGAAAATAACCCGGAAACGATTCGAATTTCGAGCTGAAAACTTACTGATTCACGACACGAATCGACCCCATGCCTGGGATAGATTGAAGGGCGGGAATCAGCTGAGCGGGGTTTCCTCTCAGCACTAGCACTGCTGAAGAGGCTGAAATGCGGCTCTTCAGTCGCGATGAGACGGAAAAGTCATCCCATTTTTGTAACTCTGTCTCCCAGCTGGTCAAATCGGCCAGTGGACTACCCGAAAGCAAAGCGTTGAGTCGATAGTTACCCCTTTTTTCGGGTGAGTTGAACTGAACGGCTAAATCGTTCAGGTACCTTTCGCGAGAGGCAACCAGTTCCTGTTCGGATACTCCCTCGCGCAAAAACTGCCGAAATAAAGCGAAAACTCCTGCCACGGCATCCGCCTCGTGACCGTTTTGGAAACGACCTTGAATACTGAGCGCTTTAGCTCCCGTCGCCGTTGGGATGATAGCCCCAAAATCACTTTTTGCCTCTGTGAGCCCACCGCCTAGGCTCTGAGAGAATTGGGTGAGCCTCGAGTTCGGCCCCATGCCGAAGATCTGATTAGCAAGCTCGAGACCGGAATAATCCGGATCTCCAACCGCTACTCCCGGAAAAACCATGAGAAAGGGGATTTCTGATGCAGAAAGCTCAGAAATGACTACGGCAGAAATTTCTTGCACGCTTGGTTCAGGCAAACGCTGGGCTCGAAGGGCGACGTCTGGAACTCCCCTCAAACTTGAGGCTAATTTGAAACGTAAATCAGCATCCTGAAAAGGCGTCACTAACGACAGTACGTAGTTCGAGACACCATAATGAGCCCGAAAAAATCTTCGAAGATCGAGTCCTGTAATTCGATTCAAACCTTCAACGGTACCCTCAGAGAGATACTGCGCAGAGGTGCCGGCATAGAGTTGGGCAAGCGCCTGCCCCCTGAGCAGAGAACTCTCTGCAAGCCGCCTTTTTTGAAGCTCATTCAGAAGCTCTTTTCTGAGAGATTCAATCTCAAAGGGGTCAAACTCTGGGTTCGAAAAAAGGTCTCGGAGTAAGTACAAAAAGGAATCCAAACGATGTGCTGGAACGGCACAGATAAAGCGCGTGAACTCTGGGGTGGTCTCTACCTGGATCGTGGCTGAAATCGCCTGAAGAGCCTGACTGAAATCGGAATAAGGCCTTGTGGTTGTTCCTCGCAAAAGCGCCCGAGCCGTGAAGTGAGCGAGGCCTGGGGTTGAGCTGCCATCGTCTAGGCTGCCCGACCGCACCACCCATTGCAGCTGCACCTGGTTTGCCCCGGGCGATGGCTCGTGCAAGATTGTCCAATTCAGGGCAGCGGCCCGGCTCGAAGGAACAAGCACCCCCAAGAGCATCCCAGCAACCCCTAAAGCCCAAAATAGCCTTTGCCGCACCACAATAACGCAGCGTTTCATAACCCTCTTCAACCCCATTCCTGGTCACTAGGCAACTAGGAAAAGTTTACCTCTTTCGGCCCCGCCGAGCTCCTGCCACAATCAGAGCACAGGGGTGGAGAGCATACTGCCCGACCCAGAGTATCTGTATCAAACCAAGGAGTTAGGACATGGCAACCCTTCGCGACTATCAGCCCGATATGGCCCGTAAGGAAACGGCACCCGAAAGTTCTGAGTCTCAGGGCGAAAAACCGATTGCCATCGATGGCTTCCAGCAAGTGGTCGACATGCTGATGGCAGCCGATCCCGCTTTTCGCGAATCCCTCCTCGCTCGGCTCGCTCGGCGAGATCCGCGACTCGTGAAGTCGCTTCGCGAACAGATTTTATAGAGCCCTCCGTGAGCATCCTGAGTTCGATCGATCTCGGCACGAACACGTGCTTGATGCTCGTTTGCGAAGGCCTCCCCGGAAAAACAGGGTTTCGGGTGATAGAAGACCTTGCCACGGTGGTGCGCTTGGGCCAAGGCGTGGACCTCCACAGGCGCTTTCAGCCAGAAGCCATGCAGCGCACGCTAAGCTGTTTGAAGCATTATTCGGAAAGGCTTCGCGCAGTAGGCGGCGATCCGACCCAAACCATAGCCGTGGCAACCAGCGGCTCTCGAGATGCCCAAAACAGCCCCGAGTTTTTCGAAACTGTTGAGAAACAAACTGGATTTCGTTTCCAGCGCATCTCTGGAGACGAAGAGGCCCGTTACACCCACCTCGGAGGTCTTCTGGATGGGATGCAACCCCACCTAACGACCGTGATTGATATTGGAGGAGGAAGCACCGAATTCAAGACATCCTCTGGCGGCATGAGTGTGGATATGGGGAGCGTGAGATACACTGAGCGATACCTTAAAAACAACCCCGTGACCGATGAGGAATTCTGGAACTGCCAGCAGGCGATTGACTCCGCCATTCTTCACTCTCAGCTTCCCCGGTGGCGAGAGTCTCTCCATGAAGACAATCGGTTATGCGCAGTCGCTGGAACTGCAACGACGCTCGCTGGTTGGTTCCTCGAGCTTGAGAAATTCGATGCCGAAAAAATAGACGGATTGGTGCTCTCACGGGGCGACATCCACCGCCAAGTAGAGGAATTAAAATGGAGATCCATTCAAGAGCGCCGCTCTCTGGCCGGAATCGAAGAGGGAAGAGCAGACGTGCTACTTGCCGGCGCCTTGATTCTCTGGCGCTCGATGGAACTGCTGAACTTTAATCAAGTCATCATCAGTACTCGGGGTTTACGCTACGGAGTGCTGCAAATGAGAAGGTCAAACTCCGAGTGAGCCCGGCAGTGCAACCTTCACCAGCTTTGGTAGTACCCTCAGACACAGCCATCTCGGAGTGTGTGAGAAAAATGAGAGACCATGAGGTTGGCTCACTGCTCATCGTCTCATACACTGATCCCCACCATCTCGTGGGAATCTTTACCGAAAGAGACCTGTTAAAGTGGATCGATGAACTACAACTGGGAGGACATTGGGATAAGCCTGTTGCTCATCTGATGAGCAAAAACGTAGAGACCATCACCGTTGATGATTTAGACCGCGCCGCCGAAATCATGCTCAAAGGTAAATTTCGGCACCTTCCGGTAACTAACCTCATACAAGGTCGCCAGAGAATTTTGGGTGTTCTGTCCATGCGAGACCTTTTTTCAGAGCAAGTACGCTCTGAAAAAAGGCGCCCTAGTTCGATAAAAAATGAAAAAAAATCAGCGCTATTCCTAACCTCAGACATGAACTCACGTGATTTAGACAAAGTCTTCACGTTTGGGGGCAAACTAGAGATTCAGAGAAAGGAATTTCTTGCAGGGCTCACGCCTGAATCTGTCGGCGAAGGTCGCTTATTGCTCATGGATTTAGACGGGGTCGACCCCTCAGTTTGGGCAACCTTTCTCCAAAAGCTGAAGGGCTTAAAAAATCATCCTCCAGCTGTGATCTTTTTTGATCCCAGACTCCACCCTGAGCAGCATGTGCAGCTACTCCGAAGTCTATCGTCACCGGGCTCCTTTGAGGTTTTTGCGAAACCTTTCAACGTTATTGGCTTTATGTCGCGCGTCCGAGACATCGCTCTCTACTGATTAGGCACGTTAACGAAAAAACTTATTCAATCCACCTGGTAACTTACTCTTAATTGCATCGCCAATCGCCTTTTTGGCTTCCGACTTAGCTCGCTCACCTGCCGCACCGGAAGTATTTGCTACAGCCACTCGAGTGAAGTGTTCGACCA
>JAGWZD010000077.1 GCA_018968995.1 Bdellovibrionales bacterium | reverse complement strand
GAAAAGGAGGCCAAATGACCCCAGCCATCCGAAGCATGACAGGCTTCGGAGCTAGCGAAACGGAGTTTGGAGGGTCCAAAATTCGCATCGAGATTCGGTCGGTAAACCACCGTTTTCTTGATCTAAAGATCCGACTGCCGCGCGAATTCCAGCCTATAGAAAATCTGGTCCGAGCATCGATACAAAGCCGCTGTAATCGAGGTGCACTCGAATTTAAAATGGAACGCACTTTTGCGGACTCTGGTGCAGCAGATCGCATCGACACGTCTTTAGACGTAAACGAAGATCGAGCACGCAGTGTTTTCCTGGCTTACCAAAAGCTCGCAAAAATTCTCGGCACGAATGAATCCCCCACTCTTCGTGATGTCGCCACCTTTCAGGATGTGATTCGAACCCGAGGAGCGGATGAGATTGACCTACAAAATCTTTGGAAGACCACCCTTGAGCCTGCCACTCAAAAAGCGATCACTCATCTCATGCAGATGAGAGAAACAGAGGGTGCCAGCCTAGTTCGTATCCTCCGAGGGGCTGTGAAAGATCTTCGTACCACACTTGTTGAAATCGCCCGAATGCGCCAATCGTCAGAAGCGGATCTCAAACGTAGGATCACTGAAAAAATAGAGTCGGTATTTCAGTCTTATCCTATTTCGGCAGGTTCAAATGGCGATACGGCAATAGCCATTCGCTCCACTCTCGAATCCCGAATCGCACAGGAACTCACTTTGGTCATCGACCGAACGGACATTCAGGAGGAGCTCCATCGCTTTGAGGGCCATCTCGCTCTTTTTGAAAAAACCCTATCGGAGACTGGAGCCGTCGGCCGAAAGCTGGAATTTATTCTTCAAGAGCTCGGGCGTGAAGTGAACACCTTGGGAAATAAGGCCCAGGACTTCAACATCAGCGAACAGGTTGTTTTGGTGAAGGTGCGCCTAGAGCAACTACGCGAACAAGTGCTAAACCTGGAATGATCTGATGGTAGACACGCAGCACACATTCCATCCACCCTTATTAATTGTGATTTCGGCGCCATCGGGGGCTGGAAAGACCACTCTTTGCGCTCGCCTGCTTGATGAATTCAATGAACTTAGGCTGTCCATTTCAACAACTACGCGTCCGCCACGTGGACAGGAGCGACATGGCCGCGAGTACTTCTTTACCTCTCGCGATGAGTTTGAAAGTCAAATTGGACAGGGTCATTTTGCTGAATGGGCAAACGTCCACGGCAACTATTATGGAACCTCGAAAAAAGTCATCGAGGATTCACTGTTGTCGGGTCAGTCGGTTCTACTGGATATCGATGTTCAGGGAGCCGAGAGTCTAAAAAAAACATTCTCGAATCGTTGTGTGTCGATCTTTATAGCACCCCCGAGCATGCAAGAACTAGAAAATCGACTCAGATCTCGAGGGACTGATCCCGAATCGAGCATTCAAAAACGACTACACAATGCTCGCCAAGAAATGGCTCAAGCCAGTCGATTTGATTTTCAACTCGTGAACGATAATCTCGAAGTCACCTACAAAAGACTTTCGGAGATCGTTGGAAAAGCCCTAGGAAGGAAGCACTAATGGCCAAACAAGAGACGGCCACGATCGACACGATCTGCAATTCAGTGCTGAGCTATTATCCCGAGGCAAAAGTAGACATCATCCGAAAAGCACATGAATTCGCTGAAAAAAACCATCGCGGTCAAAATCGCTCGAGTGGAGATCCCTACATTATTCATCCCACCGAGGTGGCCCAAACTCTAGCTGAACTTAAGCTCGACATCCCCAGCGTGATCACAGGACTCTTACATGACACGGTTGAAGACACGAGTGCTACTCTCGAGCAGATCGAAAAAGACTTTGGTAAAGACATCGCTGAACTAGTTGATGGCGTCACTAAACTGTCCAAAATCACTTTTAAAACATCTGAAGAGAAACAAGCTGAAAACTTTAGAAAAATGATTCTAGCGATGTCGAAAGACATTCGCGTTATATTGGTCAAACTTGCTGATCGACTGAACAATATGCGCACGCTTGAGCATTTGGCGCCTCACAAACAAAAAAACATCGCTCAAGAGACTCTCGATATATACGCCCCGATCGCAAATCGACTCGGCATCAGCTGGATGAAGCTAGAGCTTGAGGATCTATGCTTGCGGTACCTGCATCCCGACGCCTATTACAAGCTTGCTCAGAAGGTGGCCAAGAAAAAGCGCGAGCGCGAAAAGCACATCGAGGATGTCACCAGTATCTTGGAAGAAAAGCTCAAAGAATATGACATTCATGCCAGCGTCGCCGGTCGCGCAAAGCACTTCTACTCCATCTACAAGAAGATGGAACGAAGAAGCCTAGATTTCGATCAGGTTCATGACATCATCGCTTTCAGAATTATCGTTGATAATATTACCGAGTGCTATAAAGCCCTTGGCGTCATTCACGCCACTTACAAGCCGGTTCCTGGGCGATTCAAAGATTACATAGCCATGCCTAAGGCCAATGGATATCAGTCACTGCACACTACGGTGATTGGACCTGGCGGCGAGCGTATTGAAATCCAGATCCGTACCCAAGAAATGCACCAAGTCGCTGAGGCAGGAATTGCAGCGCACTGGAAGTATAAAGAGGGCAAGTTTGACTCGCGATCGCGGGAAAATGTGGAGTGGGTTCACCGCCTGCTGGAGTGGAATAAAGATCTCGCGGATCCAAATGAGTTTCTAGAGACGGTAAAGATTGATCTCTTCGCCGAGGATGTCTTTGTATTCACTCCGACCGGTGAAGTGAAAGAGCTTTCACATGGAGCCACGCCACTAGATTTTGCGTACGCCGTTCACACTGATGTAGGAAACCGCTGCGTCGGAGCAAAAGTGAACGGAACCATTGTTCCACTGAAACATCATCTGAAGTCAGGAGATACCGTCGAGGTCATCACCTCTCCAACCCAAACTCCATCGAAGGATTGGCTAAAGATTGCGAAAAGCTCTCGTGCCAAAGCCAAAATCAGGGCCTTTATTAAAACCCAAGAACGTGAGCGTGCGAAAGATTTAGGGAAGGATCTATTAGAAAAGGCCCTGCGACCCTACGAGCGCACCTTAGCAAAACTCGACCGCTCAGGTGATCTCATAAAAGCGGCGCAACAGCTTCACTGTCGGACGCCTGAGGAATTGTACATCGCTCTTGGTTATGGTCGCAGTCTACCTGAGCACGCTCTTGAGCATCTTATCCCGAAGGACGAGCTGGATGTTCACAAGAGTAAGACTGCCAAGCCGGAGGAAGAAAGCTTCCTGAAGCGAGTTTTTGCGTCTGCACGAAAGCGCAGTGTTTCTCAAAATGCCATCATTGTATCTAATCTAGAAGATGTCCTTATTCGATTTGCTCGCTGCTGCAACCCAGTGCCCGGAGATAATATTGTAGGATTCATTACGCGTGGTAGAGGAGTCACAGTTCATACTTCTACCTGCACCAAGGGTATCGACTCTGACGTCGAAAGACGCGTCGAAGTTCGTTGGAACCTTCAAGAAAAAGGCAATATTCAGCGAATCGTTCGAATACGAGTGCTTTCGCAAGACGAACCGGGACTTTTGGCCCTCATGTCTCAAACAATTTCGGCGTGCGGGGTTAATATTGCCTCAGCCAATATCCGGACCACTAAAGATCGAAAGGCCATTGCCTTATTTGAGGTCCACGTAATGGACACCGGACAACTTTATAAAACCATGAGCGCTCTGGAGGCAAAAAAGGGCGTGATTTCGGTGGAACGCGTCCGGTCTTAACTCTTGTCTAAAGTGGCCGGTGTGGGTGAATCAACTGGGGTAGTCACCCCACTATCAAAATCACGAAGTCGGCGCTGATGCTCCTCTTCAAGAGCACGCCTCTGAACCATGTGTTCATTTTTTCGTTTTTGAAAATCTTCGCGCTGAATTTGTCGAAAACTTTTTCGACTAGCAAGAAAGTCTTGCACACAAGTCCGCTTCTCGCTGCCTTGTGTAGCCTTACTGAAACACTGTCGGCGCTTGCTGCGCATTTCACTTTCCGAATTTTTTCTCTCGGCTTTCTGCGCCGCCTTTAGTTCGGCTATTTCAGAGCTCTGACGTCGATTCAGTTGCTTCATCTCTGAACGAAGAGTCTTCATGAACGCGGACCGCTCAGCTCGGTCCGAGGACGCATGGGAATGAGGCCATAAAGAAAGGGCTACAAACAACAAAACAACCAAAGCGCCAAAAATGAACAAAGTCGACCGAAGCATTTTAGAGGAAGTCAGAGTACTCACGGCACTCTCTTCACAAAATTACGACAGAAGATCAATAACTTAACGTCTTAGAACCGAAAAATTATCGAACCACTTGTATCTTCGAGACCTTGAAGCCCCAGCCGTTAACACTGTCGTCACTTTTAAGGCGAATCACGGCTCGGCTTCCCTTCACAGCTTCGCTAAATACTCCCGATTGCTTTCCAGAGAGACTATCCATGACCTCACCTGCTGCGTTCTCAACTGAAACCACATCATAACGAGGCTCGGTTTCGATTCGATCAAAGAAAACACGAATGTATTGAACTCCCGGTTGGTCCACAACAAAGGTTTCATTCGATTTCTCGATGTAAGGATGTGCAGACTCCACTGTAAAACTGACATCTTCCCACTTACTAGCGTCAGGTTCGTCTGAGGGCGGAACAATATTATTTACGGCATTATAAGCACTTACCATCCCGCCTGAGGCAACCTTGCGCCGAACCGATACGAGCGGTTGACTCGTCTTGATGATGCGCTCCTTTAAATCGGAGTAACTCATAGACGGGTTGATCGACAACAAAAGCGCAGCCACGCCAGAAACATGAGGGCATGCCATGGATGTTCCACTCAGAGAGCGATACGCGCTTCCCTTGGTGCTACTCACCACATTGACCCCTGGCGCTGCAATATGCACGGTCTTCTTGCCGTAATTTGAGAAATCAGCAAGTCCGCCCTGGTTATCGATCGCACTGACGGCCAAAACGTTATCCACTGGATAAGCGGCAGGATAAACCGGACGCGAATCATTATTGTTCCCATCATTTCCAGCAGCGGCAACAAAAAGGATTCCTGCATCACGGGCCTCAATAATGGCATCTTTCAACGCCTGAGAAGCCCCACCACCGCCCCAGCTGTTACTCATGATCTTCGCGCCCATCTTTCGAGCGTAGTTGATTGATTCCACGGCCCCCTGAAGAGTGCCGCCGCCCTGAGCGTCCAAAAACTTCACAGGCATCAATGTCACATTCCAATTGACGCCCGCGACACCGATACCATTATTTCCGGAACCTCCAATGGTTCCAGCGCAATGAGAACCGTGTCCCTGATCGTCGGAAGAACTCGCCGTTTTAGCCGCAAAGTTCCATCCATGAACGTCATCAACAAATCCATTTTTGTCATCATCGATGCCGTTATTGGCTAGCGCACCAGACTCACCCGGATTGGTATAAAGATTATCCTGCAAGTCGGGGTGATCCCATTGAATACCCGTATCGATCACCGCCACCAAAACATCCTTACTACCTGTAACTCCTGATGCCCAAACAGGAACAAGATTCAAATCAATGCCCGGCTTTCCCACCTGACCCTTTGAGTCTTTTTGACCAGTATTGAGAATACCCCACAACTCCCCGAATTTCGCGTCGTCAGGCACACCCGCATCCAACGTTCGATAAATATAATTCGGCTCAGAGTATTCCACTTGATCAGAGGCCTTCAGGGATTCGATCGCTGTCGCCACTGAAAATCCCGACTTGAGGCGCACCTTCATCAAAGACGAATCGGTCTGAAACGGCTGAACGGACTCAATCTGCTGGGCAAGCGAGCCCTCAAAAGCCGTCCGCAACATTTGCACCGAAGAAGTGGGGTTACGGAGCTTGACGATAAGCTCACCTGGCACGGACTCGACTATTCCAGCGCTGGTTTTGGCGATGGCGCCTTTAGCCCAACTGTTCAGTCCGATCAGCGATAAAAGAACGAACACACCCGCGATGCAAAAATGCGTTGTTTTGAAACTGATCTTTTTAGAACGGAAAGTTTTGAAAACACTGATTCCTTGAGCCATGTCCTTGCGCCCTCCGATGGCGCTCGTTCAGCAATTCCCTCTGCAAGTCGACTTTCACCTCGATGCGAAAGCCGATTCAGGCCGTTAGATGCACAGAATAATGGCGGAGTGCCTAGGAGGTCAATCGACGGACGTCACGAATTCGGAAAGTCGGGGTTATTTTTCCGCGAAATCGATTGAGCTCGGGGACACCAGCCCAAACTAGCTGACCAGCCTCACTCTCCAGCCATGGCAAATGCTCCGCAGCATGAAACCAGATCGCCTCAATACCAGACCCCTTCGGGGTATTCTGCGACGTGTGGGTGAGCGTCATTTTTAGATGGCGCCCCTTCAAGACGGTTTTGCGCGCGAGTGACGCCTCAAGAGCAAAAACAGGCTCTGGATTACCAGGACCAAAGGGCCCAAGACGTTCGATCTCTTGAAGCGTCTTCAAATCTAAATCTTCAAGGCGCAACTGGCCATCCAGATGAAGCGGCTTTTGCTCCGAGTCTTCCGGCAAAAGTTTGACAGCCGCATCAAAAGCCTCCTGGAATCGCTCAAAATTGACGACATCTAGCGTTAGACCCGCTGCATGGGTGTGCCCCCCAAAGCCTAACAAAAGATCTGCACAACCCCGTAGAGCCTGAAGCACATCCTTGCCAGCAAAGGTTCGAGCACTCCCTTTTACATCTTTTTCACGAACCGACATCACGACTGCTGGACGGCGATAGGTCTCGACCACTCGGGATGCCACAATCCCTACAACTCCTTCATGCCATCTTGAATCGGCTACTGCGATTCCATGCTGGAATCGGCCGCAAGAAATACCCTCTTCAATCACTTGCCGGACTTCATCCCAAATCTGATTCTGAAGCTCCGCACGTTCTGCGTTGATTCGCTCCAGTTGCTGTGCCAGCTCCATCGCACGCTGAGAGTCCTCGGTGGTCAAGAGTTCTAGTGCCGTACTTGCTGACCCCATTCGGCCAGAGGCGTTGATTCTTGGACCTAAAACAAAACCTAAATGACCTGGACTAATTTCTCGATCTGCCACGCCAGCGGCTGCCAGGAGCGCCCGAACTCCAGGCTTACGCGATCCTCGAAGAACCTCCATGCCATGCCGAACTAAAATATGATTATCGCCTGTAAGAGGGACAATGTCGGCAGCAGTGGCCATAACAACAAGATCCAGGTGTTGCTTCAGATTAGGCTCCGACCCACTCTTCCACCAAGCCTGCTCTCTCCCATACGAACGCAAAGCCATCGCAAAATAAAATGCTAACCCGCACCCGCAGATTTGCTTCAGACCGCTCTCACAATCTTCCTGCTGAGGGTTCACCACCGCGAAAGCCATAGGAACACCCTGCTCTCGATCAAGCTGATGATGATCCAAGACAATCAAATCCAGCCCAAGCTCTTGCGCTCGCTGTGCAGCCGAAAACGAAGTAATTCCGCAATCAACAGTGATGATCAGACGGGCGCCAGAAGAGTGAGCCTCTTCGACAGCGCCTACATTTAAACCGTAGCCATCTTTAAATCGATCTGGCTGTCGCAAAACAGCAGGGATCTTAAGCTCGCGAAAGAACCAACCTAAAAGAGCCGCCCCCGTAGTGCCGTCCACATCGTAGTCACCAAAAACCCAAACCGTCTCACCTGCTTGACGTGCAATGCCCATGCGCTCCACGGCTTTACGCATATCTTTCAGTCGCCATGGTGATGTTAGACGCTCGAGCTTCGGGGACAAGTATTCGGCTATTTCCTGAGCCGAATTTAGATTGCGACGCAAACACAGATCTACAGTCACAGGAGATAATCCCGTACTTCGAACGAGATCCTCTGAGGAGGGCTTCAGCTCCTGAAAACGCCACTCCCGAGACACATAATCAGTCACCGAAGACGCTTCACTCACGCCGTGAATTTAGGCTCAGGGCGAACACGTATCTGGCGCTTTTTAGTGCTGGCCGAGGGATTCGCTGCCCGCTTCTGACGGTAGTGGGTGATGTAAATCACCAATGCACTCGCAATGAAAATCGAGCTATAAGAGCCCACGACGATGCCAATCATGAAGGTGAACGCAAAATCATGAATGACTGGGCCACCAAAAATCCACAGGGCACCCGCCGTAAGAAAGGTGGTCAAAGAGGTTAGAATAGTACGACCCAAGGTTTCGTTGGTGGCCTTATTAACGGCCGCTTCA
>JAGWZD010000076.1 GCA_018968995.1 Bdellovibrionales bacterium | reverse complement strand
TGTTCATGAGGCCGATCCGGACCACCCTTCGCAGGGAATCGTGGAAAATCGAGGTCGCTTGCTCATCGTTGGCTTGCGCCAACGCCTCCAGAATGCTTTCTTCGGCTGTCATTTTGTATGGATTGAAGGTAAACCCTTCTTGAGGACTCCGCGAGTGCGGAGTCCTCACCATCCATCCAAGGATTTTAACGGTGTCAGGGACGCTTCCGCTCCGCCATGATCAATAACGAGATTCAAGTTCCAGACGAACCGCACCGTGAACTACGCCATGGTTCCGAGATTTTGGTTGAAGTCTATCCTGAGCCACCACACGGCCGAGTGGAATCCACCCACATCCGGCAAGGTCGGCTGGCAAGGCTTGAGCGACAGCGAACTCCGCAATGCCGCCTTTGCCAATTCCGACCCGCGTCTCGCCTGATCCATTCAAGCTGCCCACATGCTGTCCATGGCCGCACAATTGTTAAAGGACTTTGTGTTTGAGAAGGTTTGGAATCAGCTTCATTTCACATAGCGCATGAAGATCACGTCCCTCCTCCCTTCTACTTGGAGTCTCTCTGAGGCTTGGCACAAACTGCTTCATGGTTCGAATGTGGAAGCGTCGCAAGGTCTGAGCGATCTGTTTGTCTTGGGAACTATCTACCTAGGCAGTGCTTTCTTCATTATAGCCCTGCTGGCCACGCTTCGTTCATATTGGAGAACAATTCTTTACCGCCGTCGCCTAATCGTCGTGAAAGACTATGCAGAAGCTCACGCATCGCTGGGACGAGACAACAATTACCCACTTTTCAACGAGTTCAATCACCACCTAGTGAATGTTCTGAAACAGGATGGCTCAGGTGGGTTCGCATTGAGAAGATCAGTAGATGCGGATGAAATCTTCACTGATGACAGACTTGCTCCTGGATTGTCTTCAAATCGCATTTTTCAAGCCTTGCCGGGGATTATGACGGGCCTCGGGGTTTTGGGCACCTTTGTGGGCCTCCAACTCGGCATCGGTGGCTTGGACCTTCAAGACCTCAAGAAGCTTGAGACAAGTATTGTTCCGCTCATCCAAGGCTGCGCCGTGGCGTTTTCCACCTCCGTTTGGGGAGTAGGCGCCAGTCTGCTTTTCAGCTTTTTCGAGAAGATTTTGGAGGGATTTGCTCTCGGAGGCGTGCGGAAGCTCCAGCAGCGGGTGGATGCTCTCGTTCCTCGGTATGTGCCAGAAGAAGCAATGGCGGAGTTGGCCCAATCTTCGCGAAGCTCCGAAGAATTGCTGAAGGGGCTCGCAGTAGCGATCGGTGACGAGATGCAAAAAGCCATTGGAAGACTTGGTGCTGAGATCAAGGATGCAGTAGTCAATGCCACTCGTGAAGGGCAAGGTCCATTGGCCGAGCAGTCTGCCCAACTTCTATCATCCGCCATAACTGCCGAGCTAAGTAAATTGAAAGAAACCATCGATGGCATGGCCCAGCGTTTCACAGATGATTTCAGCACAGTCAGCAGTGAGCTTTCGCGACAAGTGCAGTCATTTGGTCCGACGGTCACTTCTTTGGCTGATGCCGTCACCTCCGCTCAGGCAACCGTCTCGAATGCTGTGGCTAAACTCAATGCCCATGAATCCGTCATGTCGAGCATGGGTGAGGCCTCGGATAAGATCAAACAGGCCGCAGAATCCTTTGTCGCCATGAATGGGAGCCTTGAGACTTCAGCGAACCGCAACAAGGAAGCCGCAGAAGCCCAACACGCAGCCGCCAATGTGAATCAGGACGTCGCAGTTAAGTTTGGCGCTGTGGGTGAACGATTGCCAGAACTGAGGCAAACCATTGAAGAGGCAGCACGCGTCATTGGCTCTCTGGGCGGCCCAATCGCTGAACTGCAAACACTGCTGGCGAGGCAGCCTGAACTACAGCAGCAGATAGAAGGACAAAGGGCAGCGTCGGAAGAAGATCGAAGCGCACGGCTTCTCAGTTTGTCGAAAGACCTTGCAGGAACGGTCGGCAAAGCTGTTGAGGAATTTGCCAAGGTTGGAACGATTGCGGAGCAACTCAGTAAGGCTTCTTCCAGTCTGGAGGAAGCGAGCAACGAACTTGCGGTGTTTGGTCAGCAAATGCTTCAGGCCAGCCAGGAACAACGTGGTGCATCCGAAGCCTCGCGTGATGCCGCCAACGCCAGCAAGCAGACAACGGAACTCTTGAAGCCTTTGCCTGTCGCGTTCACCGAAGTTTCCAGCGGGCTTTCTTTGGCAGGCAACAGTCTGCGCCAAGGGGCAGAGTCAGCAGCATCAAGCTATAAGGCTCTCGTCGATCTTCAGCGTCTGTGGTTGCAAGGAGCCGAGACAGGACTCACAGCCATGCGGGACAGAGTGAAGGAAATTATTGTCGCCTACGGAAGCCAAGTGGAAGGCCAAACCCAAAGCCTGATGGACCAATGGACCGTAAAAGTGACTGAGTGCTTGAAAAGCTACGAGTCTCAGGTGCAAGCCCTCGAAGGAAGCCTCGAAGAACTGCAAGAAGCAATCAGCCGCATCAATCACAAAGCCTGATCATGTTCTCTCGCACCAAACGCCAAAAGCCGAATACCAGTGAAGAGAACCCGTTTGTTCTCTCTTTCTCTGATTTGATGGCGAGTCTGCTCGCCATCTTCATTCTGGCTCTCATCGTCACGATGCTTGAGCTGCAAAAGCGTAAGGAGGAACTGCTCCGAGAGCAGGAGAAGATCAAAATAACGCTCGTGGAGTTAGTTGGGAGCCTTCGGGAAATCCAAACCATTCAGACTAGCATTGCTAGTGCGTTGGACGGGGTAAGTCAGCGCGAACGCTCACTGACAGCCATGCTGGAGGGCATCCAAAAAGACCTCAAAGATCGAGGGGTAGAGGTCATCGTAGCTGAAAATGGCAGTGTCCTTCGCATTCCAGAACAGGGCTTGAGCTTCGAAAAAGGAGAATTCGAGGTGCCGCCAAAATTTGAGTCAAATGCAGTCGCTATTGGGCAGGCGCTGGCTCATGCCCTAGAGCAGGAAGTCAATCGCCGGATGCTGGACACGGTCTTCATTGAGGGGCACACGGATGCTTTGCAGGACACGCGCAAAATGGGCAATTGGGGTTTGAGCACCTACCGTGCAATCTCCCTGTGGAACTATTGGACACTCAAGCCCGGCGAGCTTTCCCGGATGAAAGAACTGCGCAACCTGCCGGCGAACCCAGAACAGCGGCCAAGACCTTTGATCTCTGTGAGCGGCTATGCGGAGACTCGCTCCACCCATCCGCCAGAGATTACAGCAACGCTGAAACCTGATAGACCAGAAGACCGCCGCATTGACATACGCTTTACGTTGGCAGCGTCCGAGAAAAGGCAGCTTGGCGATCTTCAGAGTGATCTAAAAGCCATGAAAGCCAAGACAGACGCATTGATTCAAAAGTTACAACTGTCGGATAGCCATGAACCTTGACCTAAAGCTGCCCAGGCTACCAGACCCTAAGCTGCCAGAGTCTGTGCTCCGGCGTCCGCTGGCGTTACTGACCAAGATGAAGGAGAGAAACGAAGAACGGTGGGGGACTGGCAACGGTTCTCCAGCCTTCAACAATCGAAAGGAAAAGCTACGGCACCGGTTGCAGGGAGCCATGAACCCGTCACGAGAGCTGAAGAAGATCTTGGCGACAGAAGTCGGCTGTCAGCGGCTTCTTCTCAGCCTTTATGTCGAATCACACGGCCAACCTTGGCTGCCACCGTTCGATGAAGAGGTGGCTGCCGACATTCTTGGAAATGATGGCGAACGATGGAACGCATCGCGCCGCCGACAGGCTACTCTGCTCTTTTTTGAGAGGTTTGACTCGTTGCCAGCCCTCGCATTGCTAACCCAACAGCTGTTCGCAGCTTATGCCGAAAGTTCATCTGCTGTTTCTGGAAGTGCCGCAGTCTGGTCACGAGAGCGCAAAAGAATCTTCCAAATAGACGCCCCCCTCAAAATCGCTGCCAGCGCGAAGAAGGGCGAGTCGTTGCAGGAATTGATGGATCGCCACGGCATCCCTGCCAAAGGCGCGTTCTCGGAAAAGCTGCGCCAAGTTTACCTCCTTGAGACTCTTCAACGTTGCACCTTTGGGGCTGAACCCTCGGTGCTCCAGGAAATTGAGAATGAGCGTGAAAAGCTAGCAGTGGATTCTCTCCGTCTAGGAGCTGCGGCCTTGCGCATTATGGTATCTAGAGTTCAGGAGGAAGGCCGCGGACAGTGGCCCGAAAGCTGGCGCAAGTGGCTGATTCCACTTGGCTGTGATCCACGCATGGGGAGACACACAGTAGAGGTAGCCGCCTGGTGGGGCTGGGCCACGACTTCTCAGTGGAATCTCGCTGTTCAAGGAATCATTGGGCTGTCGCTCAAGTTCTTTTTCGATTTTCTGGATGGAACCGTTTCTGCCCACCAATGGGAGGAGCGCAGGCGGCTTCTCGAAACGTGCTTCGAAACAGGCAAAATATTGGATGCTCGGCTTGTTCTGAATGCCCGCTGCATGCAGCGACTTCCCGCCAAAATGCGGGATAAGTGGAACACAGCGAGTCTTAGTTCAACCACAGAGGACACATGCATCATCGCTCTGCGCTGCACGGATGATGTTTACCTTCTGGAGGGCACCCACAACTATGCATTACGGGCGTTCCACCAAAGATTTCCCGTCGTTGGATTTTGGGAACGAACACGGCAGCAGTATGCCGATTCAGAATTGCGGATCAGCCAAGGACAATGCCCTGTGTTCATCCGTCACAGCGGAGAGTGGGTTCGGAGCTTCTTGAATGAGCTGCGAAGCACCTTTCACATCGAGTGGAGCCAGAAACGGCGATAGCAGCTATGTTGATATTTTCTTCCAAGCCTAACTTCATGTGGTCTGCGAATGCAGACGGTCTAGCTGTGCGCCTTGCAACTCCAAAGCTCTGGAAGCAGGCTCAATCTCTTAGAGCTCCGTCAAACGTTCAGCGTGGTTATCGGAGGATGCAAATACTGGCCGAGTGTGGGGAAGCTGAAGTCCAGGAAGTGGACTACGGCATTTTTGTCTCCACGGATGATGCCGTGCGATTTGATGAGGACACTCGTGAGCTTTTTGAGCTACCCAGCCCTTGGTCGGGAGGTATGCGGTTGGCGACAGATTCGGTGCCAAATTTGCCCGGATTTACTGCCCGCTTGGGGCTGGTGGATCCACTGGCGAGTGTGACTTGGGACTGGCAACTACGTGGCCCTATCCTCGAAGTAGCTGGTGAAAAATTGCTACCCACAGCAGCACAGTTTGCTGCGCTGGCGGCATTCAAATTATGGCAGAGCTTCCCCGCAAAGGATGAGCTGGCCCATTTGTCCCTTCTATGTTCGTTGAGGGAGGCACATGATGCAGGCTGCTTAATCGACCTCGAAGCTTACCGTGGTGAAGGAGCAAACATCGTCAGGGCCAGTGAACTTACGATTCACACCAGAGAAGACCCTGAAAATGGCGATCTGATCCTGTGCCCGCTGCCTCGCGGCGGTTTTCCAGATCTCACGGTGGATGAGATAGAACAGCGAATCGCGCAACTTGATGGGAGAGAGCCGCGAAAGATTCTCCGTGTGGGGAAACGCATTATCCTTCTGGATGATGAGCAAACGGCGATTTCCCGTGCCGTGAAAACGCGCCGGAGAGTGCCCCTCTCTTCAAGAAAAGCCTACGAGCGCGATCCGGTTCGCTGGCTCAGTGACCATGTGTTTCCCGATGTTCCTGTGGAGTTCAGCCCTCGGGTCACTGGTATTGGGGAATGGCGAGGCGGCTACATGGGAGCGGCGAACGGCGATCCAGAAGAATGGTTTAGAGCGAAGCCTGAGTTCGAGAAGCCCACCTCTGAACCAAGGCCAGACCCCGGAGCTGAGGGTAAAGGTGATGGGACAGACGAGGAAAAAGCCTCACCGGACGAAAAGCCTACGATCCTCCATCCTCTTATCATTCCTAATGATACTGAACTAGGCTATGGTTGGTCTTTTGCTTCAATTAGCGGTTCCACAGAGGCTCCGTATGAACCCAAATTTTCCCAGTATGTCCGCCAGCCGATGGAGCATCAGGAGGAAGCTATTCGATGGTTGCTCGGCCATGCCAAGCGTGCGTTGAAGAATAAGGACATTGTGCCTGATGAAAGAGCATGGGGAGCTGGAGCACTTCTGGCCGACGACATGGGCCTAGGCAAGAGCTTCACCACATTGATTGCTCTCGCCGAGTGGATCCGACATTGGCGCAATGTGACTAGGACAGAGCCTCCGGCCATCCTCTTTGTGGTGCCATTGTCGCTCATGGAGAACTGGCGCGACGAAATAGAAAAAGCATTCGGCAACCCAACCGGGCCGTTTCTTCGCGTCGTCATGGCTCAGCCTGATTTCGAACTTTATCACTATCGAAGAAGTCCTGGTGCCGTTGACATTGCAGAGCCAGGTAACGTTCGTGAGTTTGGTTTGTGCTTTGGTGATGGCACGGAGCGAAGCCTTGACCTTCCTGGATCCTGCGTCATCACGACCTACCAGACTTTGCGGGATTACCGCTTCTCTTTTGCGGCGGCAGAGTGGGGCGCGGCGATCTTTGACGAGGCTCAGAACATCAAAAATCCTAACGCTCAGCAAACCATCGCTGCGAAGGCACTCCGTGCTCTATTCCGCATCGCGCTTACTGGAACGCCTGTCGAAAATCATCTCGGTGATTTCTGGTGTATTCTCGACACTGCCGAACCTGGGCCGCTGGGGGCATTCGCTGATTTTCGCAAGAAGTGGATCGCGCCAATGCTCCAAGATCGAGCGAGAATGCACGACATTGGCAGAGAACTACGTGATCAAATTGGCGGACTCATGCTGCGGCGGACAAAAGAGGAACGCCTCTCAGGGTTGCCTGCCAAAAGCATCGTCCCAATCGATTGTCGGATGACTGCCGAACAGGAGGAACTGTATGCCGATGCACGGGAATCCGTGAACAACACAGACCCTGCTGCCGATTGTGCTGCGAAGGGGCAGCATTTAGCGGCACTCTGGCATTTGCGGCAGATCTCACTACACCCAGACTTAATTGGCGGTGGGTCAATCCCTGTCGCCAAGACGGAGAAAGACTGCCGCCGCATTCTAGGACGATCCGGCAAGCTTGCGTGGCTGATCTCCAAACTCGATGAGGTTCGAGCCGCAGGCGAAAAGGTGCTCATTTTCTGCGTGCTCAAAGACCTCCAGGAGGCACTTTCTGCCCATTTGGAAGTCATCTATGGCTTACCCGTTCCGATCATCAACGGAGACACTAAAGCAACTTTCCGCCGCAGCCCTGAAAGGACTCGACTCGGCCTGATTGAGGCGTTTTCAAGGCGCCCGGGGTTTGGTGTATGTGTGCTCTCGCCTATCGCCGCAGGCGCAGGCTTGAATATCATCGCCGCAAACCATGTGATTCATCTGGAACGTCACTGGAACCCAGCGAAGGAGGATCAAGCGACAGCCCGCGCCTATCGTATTGGCCAGACCAAATCAGTCACAGTGTATTTGCCGATTGCCAACCACAGCGAGTTCTCGTCTTTCGACGCTATCCTTCATAGGCTCCTACAGAAGAAGCGCACTCTTCAAGGTGCTGTCGGCTTGGTTCCACCAGATTCGGTGACCGCGCCAGAACTCATCTCGGAATTATTTGGGCTGGCCGATAAGCAAGGCCGGAAACTTAAAGCACCTATCTCATTGGAGGAAGCGCTCCATCTCTCGTGGCAAATGTTCGAGTCACTTATTGCTGTTCTATACGAACGCGAGTCAGAGCGAGTTATTCTAACGCCGCAAAGCGCTGACCACGGCTCGGATGTGATTGTCTTGGGTTGGGGGCCATGCCGAACCAATGTGCTTATTCAGTGTAAATTTACCAAGAATGATAAACTCGATAGCGAAAAAGGAGTCAGAGCTGTCTGTAGCTCAGCCCCCTTCTTCGAGAAGCCGCTGGGGGTTACTTTCACAAAAAAAGTGCTCCACACTACTGCTAGAAAGTTTGGCAAGCGCAGCAAGCGATCAGCTCAAATCTGTTCTGTGGATCTTCACGGACGGGACTGGCTTCAAACCGCCTTAGCGCAGTATAGTCCAACGCTGAGTCAGATCATTGAGCGCAATTATCTGCGCGAAAAAATAGGCTGCTATCCAGCATGTTAGGCGCATGCGTTCGACCAAGCGTAAGCGTCTGAAGGAGTGCATCTATTCACCCCCGGCTTTCCCTGCGAGGGTCCGGTGTGTTCAAACATAAGCGTCTGATCCGGACCATCTACCCATCCGTCCCCGCATCGACGAAGGTCGGTCATGACGCTCCGACGATCCCCGCGCCGCGCCGGCATCCGATCCCGCTCACGCCGCCGCC
>JAGWZD010000075.1 GCA_018968995.1 Bdellovibrionales bacterium | reverse complement strand
CTGTTCGAGGCTAGCGGTTGCGCGAAGCGCGGCAAGCGACTACGTTTGCTCACATGCCCATTGAAAGCCCGGTTTTAAAATCTCATGTCCAGGTTTCCTCGCCCGAGTTTCGCGCCAACGCCAAACACCACGAAGGCTTGGCCGCTGAACTTGAGGCCCGCCTCAAAAAAGCGCAAGAAGGCGGAGGGTCCGAGGCGAGAGAAAAACACCAAAGCCGTGGAAAGCTCTTGGTTCGAGACCGAATCGAGACTCTCATCGACCCAGGAACCACTTTTCTGGAACTCTCGGGGCTTGCAGCCAATGGCATGTATGACGATCAGGCCGCAGCAGCAGGCGTAGTGACTGGAATTGGCGTGGTTCATGGCCGCGAAGTGATGATCATCGCCAACGATGCCACCGTCAAAGGGGGCACCTACTTTCCAATGACGGTAAAAAAACACCTGCGCGCTCAAGAAATTGCCCGCGAAAATCGCCTGCCTTGCGTGTACCTGGTGGACTCTGGCGGAGCGTTTCTTCCACTTCAGGCCGAAGTCTTCCCTGATCGTGAGCATTTTGGACGAATTTTTTACAATCAGGCCACGATGTCGGCCCTAGGAATTCCGCAAGTGTCTGTGGTCATGGGCTCGTGCACGGCTGGTGGCGCTTATGTTCCGGCCATGTCGGATGAAACCATTATCGTAAAAAACCAAGGCACGATCTTTTTGGGTGGGCCACCTCTCGTACAAGCGGCCACTGGTGAAATCGTCACAGCCGAGGAACTAGGCGGAGGAGACGTTCACTCACGAACCTCAGGCGTCACCGATCATTTGGCTGAAAACGATGAGCACGCGCTCGAGATGACTCGCTCGGTGCTTGCACACTTAAATCGCCCTGCACCCACTGCTTGCGAACGCCAGCCCATCGAAGAGCCCTTGTATGACCCCAAAGAAATCGCCGGGATCTTACCTAAAGATTTACGTCATCCGTTTGAAGTGCGCGAAATCATCGCACGCCTGGTGGATGGATCGCGCTTTCATGAGTTTAAAGCCCTCTACGGCACCACTTTGGTTTGTGGCTTTGCTCATCTTTGGGGTTATCCAGTGGGAATTATTGCCAATAACGGCATCTTGTTTAGCGAATCGGCCTTAAAAGGCGCTCATTTTGTCGAGCTTTGCTGCCAGAGAAAAATTCCGCTTCTTTTTCTTCAAAACATCACCGGCTTTATGGTGGGCAAAAAATACGAAACCGGCGGCATTGCTAAAGACGGAGCCAAGCTCGTTACGGCCGTATCCAACGCTCAAGTGCCTAAGTTTACGGTCCTCATCGGGGGAAGCTATGGGGCGGGAAATTACGGAATGTGCGGCAGGGCCTTTCAGCCGCGGTTTTTGTGGAGCTGGCCTAATGCTCGGATTTCAGTGATGGGTGGAGAACAAGCGGCCCACGTTTTATCGCAAGTTAAAATCGAGCAGCTTCAGGCCAAAGGAAAAAAACTTAGCACCACTGAGATTGCGGCGATTCAAGATCCGATTCGCGAAGCCTATGAACGAGAAGGAAGCCCCTATTTCGCCACAGCCAGGCTTTGGGATGACGGAATCATCGCCCCCCAGGACACCCGCTCGGTTCTGGCCCGGGCGCTTGCGACGGCCTACAACGGGCCGATTCCGGAAACCGACTTCGGCGTGTTTCGGATGTGAGGGGCTGAAGCCCCCCAAAAGCAAAAAGGCCGCCCCATCGATGGAGCGGCCTTTTAAACGTTTAGGAATCCAGACGCTTATTTCATCGCATCCTTGAATTCACGGCCGGGACGAAACTTCGGCACCGTCATGGCAGGAATGGTAATTTCCTTACCGGTCTGGGGGTTACGTCCTGAGCGAGCCTGACGCTTCGACTTGGTGAAAGTTCCAAATCCAATGAGGGTCACGTCCTCGCCCTTCTTCACACTCTTTTTGATCGAGTCAAGAGCAGCATTTAAAACGTTCTCTGCATCCACCTTGGTGACGTTGGCTGCTTTTGCGACGACTTCGATCAACTGGGCTTTGTTCATCTGCACTTCCTCTTCTACTAGTTGGGTTCAACGATCTTCAGTTCACTAAACACTTCAGTTTTTATTTTTTTGCTCACTGCATTCACAACGAGCGGAGACAGCTTATGATCAAAAACTTTCGCACTGTCAATTCTTTCAAAGAGAAAATTTTTTTTCGAAAATTTCAGCCGCGATTTTCAGGCATTTTTGGGTTTCTTCGTGCTTCAGAAAAGAAAGCGCTTGACGCCATTTTAGCCACTGAAACGCATCGTGCTCCCCAAAATCGATCTGAATTGAAAAATTTTTTATCGAAACGCTTGGATCCAAAAAAATTGCAAACACTTCTTCGTGGGCAATTCCACCCCAACGACTTTCATAAGAAAACGAATGTCCCGTTCTTAAAAGCTTTTCGGGGTCCACCTCGATTCCGGTCTCTTCTTTTAGCTCCCGCCGGGCTGCGGTCAAAAGATCCTCGTTAGATTCAACACTTCCGGTAACGGGTTGCCAAAACCCGCCGCGCTCCGGGAGGGTTCGAAGCAATAAAACCTCGGCCTGCCCGAGTTCGCTTTTCCTAAAAACCCAAACCTGCACCTTTTGCATGGTCCGAAATTCTCCTTGCGAATCCGCTCCCAGCGCCGATATACGACAGCCTTCAGTCTACTGAAGTCTGGAGAGCGCCGATGTAGCTCAGTTGGTAGAGCAACGCTTTCGTAAAGCGTAGGTCACCGGTTCAAGTCCGGTCATCGGCTCCAGCTCTAACCCGCTTTTTTTACTGGGCTATTTTTAGCTTTCTCAACCCAGTCGATGATTTTAGCGGCAATACGATTGAGGCCCACAATCTGATCGGCCGCCCCTACCTCAATAGCAGCTTTGGGCATTCCAAAAACCACCGAGGATTTCTCGTCTTGGACAATCGTCTTAGCGCCCGCATTTTTCATGGAAAGCAGGCCTGACGCCCCGTCTCGTCCCATTCCGGTGAGCACCACGCCTAGAGCGTGTTGCCCCATGATCTTAGCTACGGATTCAAAAAGGTAATCTGCCGCCGGTCGAACCCCATGAAGCATGGGCCCTTGATGCAAGCGAATGCGAAGCCCCCCACGCCGCTCGACTTCCATATGAAAATCTCCGGGCGCTAAGAAAAGCTGTCCGGGAATGACCAGATCGCCGTCTTTAGCTTCACGAACTCGAAAAGCACAGATTTCCTGAAGGTGCTGAGCGTACTGAGTGGTAAATAAAGCCGGCATGTGCTGAACCACGACCATCGGCGGAATAGCCGCCGGTAGGTTCCGTAAAACAGTCTTGAGCGCTTCAGTTCCCCCGGTGGAGCTGGCAATGGCAATGATTTTTCGAGCTAAAAGGGCTTCCACTGCTGAGTCGGTGGCTGAAGACTGTCGGGCATTTCCCGAGGAGACCTCTGCGGCCTCAGAAGCCAGCTTAAATCGTGGCTGAGTGCGCGCTTTACCTGCTTCGATCACTGCCGCACAGATTTCAGCCGACGCCTCTTGCAAACTTCTCCCGGCTTGCACCTTGGGCTTTTCTACCGCACGAATTGCGCCCAGCTCCACGGCTCGTAGGGAAACCTTGGAACCCTTTTCCGCCAGCGAGCTCACCACCACCGTGGGTGTTGGAAAGTGCTTCATGACTTTCTCTAGAAACGCTAGACCATCAAGCTTGGGCATGTCGATATCTAGGGTCATGACATCCGGAGCAAGTTCCACGAGTTTTTCGCGCGCCTCGAAAGCGTCCGATGCGGTGGCGACCACTTCCACCTCCGCCAAAGATGACAGCATTCGAGAGATCAGCGCTTGCATGATGGGCGAGTCATCCACCACTAATACTCGGTATTTTTTTAATAGGGTCATTTCAGATCTCCCTTCTTGCGGTAAACCGCATGAGAGATCGTCTGAAATTTTGTATTACGCATCGAACCAGATTCAGAGTGCCCTAAAAACAGGTATCCCCCTGGTCTTAAGACCCGCTCTAGATTCGAAACCACTTGCTCGGCTGTTTGCCGATTAAAATAAATCAAAACGTTCCGACAGAAGATGACATCAAAAAGCCTCTGCATCGGATACGGCTGAGTAGTGAGATTGATTTCAGCAAAAGTAATCTTCTTACTTAGAGCCGGATGCACCACAAAGCGCTTCCCTGCGGATCCGTCGACCCGCTCAACGAAATATTTTTTCAAAAGCTCCGGCGGTATATTCTCAATTTCTTGCTGAAGATAGATTCCAGAGACCGCCTTATGAAGCGAGGGCCGATCGATATCGCTGGCAAGAATCTTTAGCCTCCAGGGTTTTTGAGGGGCGATGCGTGCCAATTCCTCAAGCATCACCATGGCTAGAGTGTAAGGCTCCTGACCTGTGCTCGAGGCGGCGCACCACACTCGAATTTCAGTGGAATCCACTCCGTGCATTTTTTCTTTCTCGGATAAAATCGTTGGGATAACGGTCTGAAGCTGCTTAAAGTGGGCCGATTCACGGAAAAAACGAGTCGTATTCGTAGTCATCTTCGAAACGAACTCCGCAATTTCTTCCGAGTCTGCACGCGCCGACCTCAAGAGATTGAAGTAGTCGCTTAAAGATCCGAGTTCCCGAGCGCGCAGCGTTTGAACCACTCGACTCACCATGAGTGATCGATTCTTAGAATTATCTTCAAGAGAAATTCCGGTCAGCTCTTTTAATAATGCGCTTAGACGATTAAACCCGATGCCATCTAATCCAATTCGCTCGAGCTCTTGCTGCTGTTCAGCAAGCGTCCCCCGCCCAAAAGAAATGAATGGCTTGGGTAACACGCTCATGCAGCGTGCACCTCAGATCTACCCTGGGTTTCAAAAGCGCTCTCGGCCGCCTGAACAATTCCCGCTGGATCTAGAACCAGCGCTACGCGGCCATTACCCAAAATCGCAGCTCCAGAAACTCCCCGGCAAGTACGAATTCTTTCATCCAAGTTCTTCAGGACAACCTGGCTCTGCCCCGTCACAGCGCTCAGTAAGAACGCCACATCCCGCCCGCCACCATCGATGATGGCCACAAGCTTGGGCTTACCGAGCATTCCACTCTTAAAGCCATTCTGCATATCCATGACCGGATAGAGCTTATCGCGATGACGCCAAACGGCTTTACCGTTGATCACCTCTAGAATTTGGGTCTCGTCTAAGTCCACCAGTTCTCGAATGCTCTCGATGGGCAGAATAAAGGGCTCCTCACCGAGCTTGACGAGCATTCCGTCTAAGATGGAGGTACTCATGGGTAGCGACATTCGCACGCAAGTTCCCACTCCAGGCACCGACTCAAGATCAATCTTCCCTTTGAGCTTTTCCACTTGGGTTTTGACCACATCCATTCCGACTCCACGTCCGGAAACATCAGTCACTTGCTCGGCGGTTGAAAATCCGGGGGCGAAAATCAGAGAATACACTTGGCGATCCGACATCTCTTGAGCCGAATCTTGACGTACGATTCCTCGTTCGACCGCTTTTGCTAAAATCCTTTCGCGCTGAAGACCTTTACCGTCATCTGAAAGCTCAATCAGAATTCTTCCTCCGCGCTGATAAGCACGAAGATAGATCATCCCTTTTTCAGGCTTCCCGGCTGAGCCACGTCCCTCAAGAGATTCAATTCCATGGTCAAGCGAGTTACGCGCCAAATGCATGAGTGGATCGGCCAGAGCGTCCACCATGGCTCGGTCGATTTCGGTATCCTCGCCTTCCATGACAAACTCCATGGGTTTACCAAGCTTCACCGACAAATCGCGAACCACTCGCTGAGTCTTTAAAAATAGACTCTTCAGCGGCGTGACTCGCATGCTTAAAGTTTTATCCTGAAGCTCACGGATGGTCTTATCCATGAGAGAAACAAGTTGATTCAACCCCTGATCCCCGCCCTCACATCGGTTAATCAGCTGACTTTTTAGAACCACCAGTTCACCCACAAGATTCAAAACTGATTCGACTCGCTCAGAGTCAATCTTCAGGACCTCGCGCTGAGCAGAAACGGCAGAGGATGACGGAGCCACTGTAGATGCTGGAGTAGTTGCCGGAATAACCGCAGCAGCAGTTGCAGCAGGAACCTCAGTGTCCAAGCTTTTCGGGGCAGACGCCGCGAGCGCTTCCCAGTCCGCATCGACCAATACGCTTTTTTCAGGTTCTGCAGAGCTACCCGAGTCGGTGCCTCGAAGCTTCTTTAGCATGGCTTGCACTTCGGCCTCGAGCCCGGATACCGACCAGGCAGCAGAGTCTTTAGCCTTCAACTGAGCAATTCGAACACGAAAGGCATCACCACAACGAAGCAGAAGAGTGACCACCTCGGTAGACACTAAGGCAGGGTTGTTCCTCAGGACCGTGAGGCAGTCCTCGACTTGATGGGCAAACTCGGCGAGATCGGTAAATCCGACGGCTGCTCCTGTGCCCTTCAGAGAATGGGCTAGACGAAAAATTTTCCCGAGTTCCTCCACTCGAAGGTCAGGATTTTCGAGCTTCAGGTAGGACTCTTCTGACTGTTCTAGAAGGAAAGAAACTTCCCCGAGGAAGTCTCGCTGTAATTCCTCCATGAAATCTTGGTCGCTCTGGATATCACTCATTCTCAGAACCGATCGGAATGCTCGAGGCAGTTCTCAATGAAATCCTTTTGACGCTTTGTCCTCAAGTCTCAGCAAAGACTGAAAAAAAACCTCAAGATCATACCCAATAACCCGAGTAGATCCATGAGAAGGAAACTGCAGAATGAGTCCATTGACCGCCGTCGAGAACACCCCCACTCATCTTGGCGCCACGGCAAAGCCTGGCCAATACCTCACCCTGCAATTGGGGCCCAGGGTTTACGGGGTGGCCGTTCGATCGGTTCGAGAAATCAACCCCATGACGGACATTACCCCGGTTCCAAGAACGGCCTCTTTTGTGGCCGGAGTTATGAACCTTCGGGGCAAAATCATTCCGGTCATTGACCTGCGCTTAAAATTAGGGCTTCCGGCCACTGAAACCACCCGAGCGACCTGCATCGTTGTGGTAGAAACTGCTGAAGATTCACAGGGTAATCACATGATGGGGGTCATTGTGGACTCGGTCCATAGCGTGATCGAGCTCTCTACGAATCAAATTGAGCCCCCTCCCGTCTTGGGAGAGACCGCATCCCTGCGATTTATCGTAGGAATGGGTAAGATCGAGAGCCAAGTACTGATTCTTTTAGATGTAACCTCCACCCTCTCGGCTGAGGAACTTCAGGCCGCCCATGGAATAGCCGCCTGACCCCTTGCGTAAAGGCCTAAGCTTTGGTTGAACTCCCCCCATGCTCAATCGTGTGTGGGTCTCGATTTTTGCTTTGGCCATTTCATCAACTTCTTGGGCTCAGGCCTCGACGGCTCCCCGGACTGGGATGCTGCCCGAATATTGGGCCAGTGGAATCAAGCAGGCCTTCGGAACCGCTTACGAAAGTTATGATTCGCAGGGCCAATACTCGGCTCAATCGCCTAGCGCCCCCATCTCTAAGGTGTGGTTCACCGTGGCCAACGGCATTCTTACCGAAGTGTATTGGCCGACGCTCGATCGTCCTCAGATTCGAGATCTTCAGTTTCTAGTGACCGATCAACGTGATTTTTTCTGGGACGAGCGCCGTGATGCGGTCTCTCGCGTCGAGTGGCTTGAAATTGGCGTACCCGCTTTCCGAATCACCACCCAAGACATTGGGGGTCGATTTGTGATTGAGAAAATTGTTTTCACAGATCCAGACCGTGATGTGGTCCGAATGAAAGTTCGCTTCACACCAAGAGTCGCCGGACTTCATGTATACCTTCTGACCAATCCAACCGCCGGCGGAACACCCATGAGCAACCATGCGGTGACCTCATCCTCTCAACTTGCACCCGGAGACGGACTATTCGCTTGGGATCAAGATCAAGCGCAGGCCCTGGTCGCAAGCATCCCTTTTCTGAAAAGCACGACTGCTTTTTCGGGAAGCCAGGACCCCTATCAAGACCTGGTAAAAAATTTCGATTTAAAGCAGCAATATAGCGAAGCTTGGGATGGGAACGTAGTTTTGGCGGCAGAGCTTCCGGTGGACACTCAGCCTGAGTTCGAACTGGCTTTAGGCTTTGAAAACTCCATCACCAAAGCCTATGAGCTGGCCCAAGCAAGCATGTCCCGCCCTTTTCATGATGCTCTCGAACAGTTCTCAAGCCAATGGCGGGGCTATCAATCAAGCTTGATGGATCTTGCTCCTCAATCGCTCGACAGTGGGGTTCGTTTTCGCGCCTCCACAGCAATGCTCAAGTCGATGGAGGATAAGACCTATGCAGGCGCCGTTGTCGCATCACCCACAATACCCTGGGGCAATCATCAAGCCGATTGGAGTCGTCACAACGATCCT
>JAGWZD010000074.1 GCA_018968995.1 Bdellovibrionales bacterium | reverse complement strand
AAAGGGCTCAGGCCGCTTTCCTAGACTTAGCAGTCTCAGCCCAGGATCAAGCTCTAGGACTGGATTCAGCAAAAGACTTGGCATTTATTCTTGCGCGCTCTGTTGATGAGGAAAAAGTACTGAGCATTTTTGAAGAAAAGCTTTCTAAAACTGGGGAGCGCGGCAGAGCCTTTCTTAAGAAGGCGTTATCAGCGTTCGAAGCTCAAGGAACACTCGGGGCTCAATCTAGGCTTCGAAATCGTGTTTTTGAGCTCGAAACCTCAAATGATGCCAAGGCCTCCATTTTACTCGAATCATTACAAGGGGTGAGTAAGGAGTACGCCTCATTAGCTCATGCGCAAAGAATCCTTGAGGTTCTGGGGGTGGCTCAATCTATTCCAGAGACGCAAAAGGCCGTGCTAGAGTCTGCCAGCGAAAAAGTCTGTCGAATTTTCTCAGAGACTTATAGTGATAAACTCAAGACGCCTGAAAAGCTTACCAAGCCACTTTTGGCAGGCACTTTAAGAAAACTATTTGATTCGCATCTGAGGGTATTTCCAAACAGTAAGAGAAAAACCCCTTTAGTGAAGACGTGGTTGGATATCTGCGAGCTGGAGAAGGATGCCGAGTGTCTCGTGCAGGTCTCAGATCGATTTTTATCCGAAAACCAAAAAGGCGAGAAGGTTTCTCCGGTTTTGCGAGCGCGAGCATTGGATGCCCGAATTCTAGGTCTTGAGCTTTTGGTCGCGGGACCCAATTCAGTTCAATATCGGCAGCGATTTATACACGAGCTAGAGCTGAAATTGGCCGATCCCAATTCAAAAGACGGTCCGATCGCCGGAGCGAAGCTGGCCCAGATTCAGATCGATGAAAAAGATTTTAAGAGTGCTCGAAAGACGCTTGAGATCGTTTTTAAAAGGCAGCCTACCCAGGAGTATTGGTACCGACTGAAGTGGGT
Source organism: Bdellovibrionales bacterium (assembly GCA_018968995.1). GTDB lineage: Bacteria > Bdellovibrionota > UBA1018 > UBA1018 > UBA1018 > CAIOHW01. The sequence goes on along the minus strand of JAGWZD010000074.1, from coordinate 7,488 downwards.
TCAACTACAAGAAAAGGACCACTCGGCAGTGCTCTCCGGACCTGAGGTTTATGGAGTCCAAAAAATTGAGGGTACTCCTGACACTCGCCTTCAATCGGTGATTGCTGAAGCGGCTTTAGGCTTGGCAGAAGCCTCAAGAAAAGCCGGTGATCTTACTGGAATGGGTAAGAGCATTAGGCGATTTGAGAGTTCATCGAATGATGTTGCCAAAGTCAACGTGGCTCGCGACGAGTGGGTTGCTGCGTTATTCGAGAAAAAAGCAGCTTTAGCTGCCCTTCAGGCCATTGAGAGCTTTCCAGGTTCATGGCACGCACGGCCTGAGGCTGACTCTTGGAAGTTGGCATTGCTCTCTCACTTCATGGAGTCAGGAGAGCATGCTTCTGCCCAGAAAGTTTTAAAGATTTGGCCAGAAAACCAAAGGAAGAAAATAGATTTACAGCTTGAGCTCATGATTGCGCTATTTTTCTCGGGCGCTCGTGCAGTCAATTATGAGCAAGTTCGCAAACTGACTGACGCTCAGCGATCTATCTGGCTGTCCACCGGAGTATTAACGCAGCCCGGGTGGGTCTTTAATTATTTTACAAGATACCCCGTGAGTTCGCCTGACGAGGGTGCGCTGAGTGGATTAGCCCACCGCCTTTTGGGAAAAGAAGATCCGCTTGATCCTGAGCTAAAAGAGAGAGCGCGAATTCAAAAAAAGACACCATTTGAGATTTCGATATCGAAGATTGCTTTGCCATCTTCATCTTCGGCAACGAAGAAGAGTTCTTTGCAAAAATACACGCAGTCTCTTCAGAAAGGTATCGCCCAGATCAAGATCAAGAGAGAGGAGATGGTTGCCTCTCTGAAGGGTCAGCCTGCCGAGGTTCAGATCAGGATCATAATGGCTCAGAGAGCTCTTGAAAATGCTGTGGCACAGGCCATTCTTCAATCACCGGTGCCTGCGTCACTTCAGTCTGCGGAGCTTGAGCAGTATCAAAAAGGTCTTCAGGAGTTAGCTCAGGAATATCAAGATCAAGTCAAAGAACTAGAGGCAGCTGCTACAAAGATTGAGGCCAAGCTTCAAGAGTCGAAAAGTGAAAAGCTGAATCAGGAACGCAGCAGGACTCTTCCAGTTCTTTCGAAGCCTGATTCTTTAGTGCCATCGAAATTTCTCAAATCCGATTCACCATTAAATAGCGTTTTCCAAATGGCCCGATCCGCAAATGCTTGGGGGGCGCTCATTGAGCTCGAGCGGCTTCATGCCCTCAAAAAGATTGAGGGATTGGACTACAGGCGAATCAGGGCTTGGGTCTTGGCTTCAAAAGAGGGTAGTGAGGGCGCACGAACACAGAATTTTTTCTTGCTGCGCTATTTGTATGATGAGTTGTCGGACTCTGAGGCAAAAGTTGTCATATCCGAGTGGAAGGAGTTAGCTCGATGAAAAAAATGGGCGTTTTTATGAGCATTCTATTTTGTCTGTCCGTCATTCCAATCTTGGAACAGTTGGCTTTTTCTGAAGACGGAAAATCCGCTAAAGGCAGTAATGTCTTGAACTTTGAGGCAGACGTGATCGAAGGCGAGAAGCGACGGCCGGATTTATTTATTCAAATGGAATCTACTCCGGAAAGCCTCGATTCCATCCTCTACTCTCGGAAAGATTTTAATGATTTTCATGAGATGGACCGCAAATGGCGTCCCAAGGTTCGCAAACCGGGTCGAACGACAGGCAGAAAGTCGCCATGAAACAGCTGAGAGTGTCGCGTAATGGACTCGAACTGGCGTCGGTTGGGCTTCGCCAATCGGTGTCGACTTTAGGTCGGTCGCCCAGTTGCGATGGAGTTTTAAGAGCGCCAGGGGTTCGGGCGCTTCATTTTTTACTCGAGGCGCAATCCGAGTCGAAAGATCAGTGGGTGATATTCGATGTTTCGAACGATCGTGGCGACGGTGTCGTGCTCGGAGACCAAAAAGTGGAGTTTGGTGGATTTTTCTTTGAATTATCAGATGCCACCCTAGACTCTGCCGATCGAATCGGCGGCAGTATTCGCCGAAGTATCCAGTCCACTTCAGCTCAGGTCGAGCAGTCTACAAGCAGGCTCGTTGAAGCGGTTCGAATTAGAAGAGATTCCGGGGCGGTCCAGGAGGTCGCTCACATGAGGGCTTCTCCAGGAGTTTTGTCTCGCAGTCGTCGACTTCAACCCTTTGAGGAAGTCCATGATGTGGTCCTTGAGTCGAAGCGCGAGGGCGTGAGCCTGCTTCTGCGTTCAACAAAAGGGACCGATCGTGAACGAAAGCTCTATCGTAACTCAGAGTATCAGCCACTCTCGTCAGGGGGCTCAGTACCCCTAGGCCCTAGCGACTGGATTCGACTGGAGTACGGAGTTGATGATTTATACTTTCGATGGGTTGTGCCGGTCCCAGCTGCAAGGATTCCTCGAGAAGTTGTAGGAAACCCCATTTTGCGACTGGGATGGGTATTGTTTGCCATCATCGCTCTAGGTGTTTTTGGCTGGATTGTCTGGAAGGGGCGCCAGGTGAAAGAGGTGGTGCCCACCCCTCCACCTCGAATCGCGACTATTCAGGTAAAAGAGGCACCCCCTCCGGCTCCACCCGTTGAAAAGGTTCCAGAGCCTCAGGTGGCTCCGATGGAGCAGGGAAAAGCAAGTGAGGAGAAAGCCTCAAAAGGGGGCAGTCAGGCTGCAGCTGCTAAATTTGCAAAAGCGCCGTCACCAAAGACGAAGGATCAGGCGGGCCTCAATGCCCCTGTGAAGCCGACTGATGTGAACTCCATTGGCCTTCTGGGAGCACTAAAATCCAGTGCCCCGAAGCAAGGGCCAGGAGTGAAAGCCGATCAAATTTTCAATGATGGCATCGTTACCCAGGCCGTTAGTGGAAATTCTGGAAGCTTGACCTTGAAGACCGCTCCTTCGGGGGTTTTGTCTGTTCAAGGAAACTCAGGCGGACCCAAGTCCAAAGGAGAGGGGTTGCAGGCTCTCTCAACCACTCTGGGAGGCGGAGATCAGTATACTCCTTCTGCGGTGGGACCCATTGGGCGCTCGGGGGCTAATGGTAAAGGATTAGGGGGAGGGCTGGCCGAAGGCACCGGCCCAGGGCTTGAGGGTATCGGAGGCTCGGACGAAGGACTAGGCGCCGATATTCGTGGCGGGTTAGATGCCGAGTCGGTGAGGAAGGTGATTCAATCCAAGAGGGGTCTGATCCGAAACTGCTATGAACGAGCGTTGCTATCGAAGCCCAAGCTTTCGGGGCGATTGGTGGTGAACTTTCAAATTAATGGCAAGGGCCCGGTAGACTGGGCAAAACTTAAGTCTTCTGACGCGAATTCACCCGTTCTTGAAATGTGTCTGATTGATGTGGTGAGACAGGCGATGGTTTTTCCACAATCACCGAACGGAACTGCTACCACAGTTTTTTATCCGTTTGTCTTTCAGCCGAAGTAAAAATCAAGCGGCAGCGGAAGAGTCAACAGATTGCGCTGCAATCTGCTGGTCTACTTCGATTGAAATCACCGTAATGTCATCATGACGATTATCAGGACTATTGCTGAAAAAATCTCGTGCTCGCTCTAGGACCAGTTGAGAGAGGTGAGCGTCTTGTCCTGAATTTGCTGATTCTGATCTTTTCTTTGCGAGGTTTTCTAAAAGCTCTTTTTTCTTGAGCCGAGTAGAGTCTGACTTTCGCTCGTCGAAAAGACCATCCGTGTACCACAGAACTTGCTCTGAGGAGTGGAGCTTAAATTTTGTTGCCCGGATCGGGTAGTCGCCATCCTGACCCAGGGGTAAATGAGACTCAGAAGAGATGATCTCAAAAGTCCCCTCCGGCTTGAATAAGAAGGGTACTGGATGCCCGGAATTCACGAAATGGACGACACGAGACTCAAGATCAATCGTCATACAAAGGCATGGAAATGAGGCATTACCAGAGCTACTCAGGTAAATACTTCTGTTCAAAAGCTCTAGTAGCGGTGTGAGGATTGCTTTCTCAGGGTCAAGCGTCTTGCCCTCGCGCTTGAGTTGATCCGTAAAGTGAGAAAATGCGGAATGAATCGATGCGGTCAGAAAGGCCGCCGATAGCCCGTGGCCAGTCACGTCGCCCATGAGCACGATCACTTGCTTGCCCACCTGAGAGTAGGTCCAAAAGTCGCCACCGCACTGAGAGGCAGGTAAGGAATGTCCATCAATAGTTATGCCCTGAGAGCGAAATGGCTCTGCTGGAAAAAAGCGACTTTGAACGACTTGCGCAGTCTCTAATTCTTTTTCCATCCGTGCTTTATCGGCGGTAGCTATGAGAAGCTCCTGGATTTTTCGGCTCATCAGATTAAATGCACGAGAAAGAACCCCAAGTTCATCATGAGCATTTAAGCCTAGTTTCAACTCGTGAGAAAAATCCCCCCGAGACAGATGCTGCGTGGAGTCCACCAGAGCGCGAATGCGCCGAGCTAGACTTCGAAGGAGAAGAAGAGCTAAACCAAGAGTGACCAAAAGAAGCCCTGATCCCAGTAACAGAGTTTTTCGCTGAAGCTCTTTTGTTGAAGCAAAAGCCACTTTTTTTGAGGAAAGGCTGATCACCCAGTAGGGAGTGCTTTGGAGCCGCTCGTAACCCAATAAGGTGGGCTCCCCACGGTGAACCAATTCTTTCACGCCGGAAAAAAACTCTGACGAGGCGATGGTATCCCAAATCTCGTTAGAGAGTAAGTTTTTCGCCTCTGGATCTGTTAGGATTTTTAGCTCGATTTCGCGGGTCTCTCCCTCGAGTAGTCCTTTGGTGGGAACAATCCGGCCATAAAAAATGTTTGACTCTGAGAGTCGAGAGGCGAGGTCAATGTATTTGCCGTCACGAGGAATGTAAACGAGCGTGCTCTTCAAGCTTCTGAGCTCTTGAGCCGTCCATGGAAGTCCTTGGAGGAGATCTCTCGCAATGATCTTTCCTCGAACCTCTCGAACTTCAGGAACGGGTCCATTTTTGAATGAGATTCTTGCAAAAAAGGGTTGTGAATCGGAGGTAGCTATTGTCGAAATGCCATTGTTCTTCGCGAGCAGCGTCAGGGTTTCAAAGCGGCTCTGACTGGAGCGAATGAGGTCTGAGGCGCTAGAGACTCTCAAATAGGCGGCATCCAAGATATAAGCGCTCTTGTCAGCGATTAGTAACTTTTGACCAAAGTAGAGGAAGGCTCCCAGACAGGCGGAAAGCGCGACAGTCACGAGTGCAATGATTCGCGTTCGAATAGAAAGTTGTGGTGCCGTCATCATTTGAATCTTTGGTTCTCCACGGTCAACGTTTCGACGTCAGCGATAGTAAACTTTAGACTTCATTTTTTTGGGGCTTCTTCCGATCACGTAAGTTGGAGTGTTTTGAAATTATTGTGACAAAGATTTGGCAAAAGCTGGACATCTTCATTGCCCTGATTTCGATTGGGGCCGGGGGGCTGTTTTTGCTAGAGATGGCAAATCCTGGGATTTTGTCCCGGGGTGGGGGCTGGAGTCTTGGGCATCAGGGAGTAGCAGAGCTCGTTCGGGATAATGGAAATCTAAGGCTAAGAGAGTCGCATTCCAGTGTTTGGCGAGATTTTGATGAAAGGGTGACGCCAGTTGGTCATGGTGATGCGATCTACACCGCCAGACAGAGCGAAGCGACCTTGACGTTAAAAGAGGGTGCAGCTTTTGCAAAAATCGGCCCCGAAAGCCTCGTGGTGGTCAAGCGAGCGCTTGCGACAGACGGCCCTTCAAGTCGCACCTCGACGATACGACTCGAGATGAAGAGGGGTAAGCTGAGGTTAGAGATTCCTCCGTCGCAGACGGCCCAAAAAACGGAAATCGTTGTTGAAGTTGCCGGTAAACTCTACGAGTTTCGTGCGCCCGAGAAGGATAAGAAAGTGGGCTCGGAAGCTTCATCACCGGTTGTAGAGTTGAAAATGATCCCCCAAGCCGACAAACAAGAGCCGGTTGTTCAAATACAAGCCGAATCGCAAGAGGTTCAACTCAAGGTCAGATCGTTAGGTGGCGCATCAGAGGCCGCGCCCGTGGAAACCTTCGAGCTCAAAGTGGGCCAGACACGCTCAGAAAAATTGAGTGTAGATCAAGTGGCTAGCCTTCAAGCAGACCCGGTGCTGGAGAGCGTCCGTCACACTCAAACAAAGGTGGTGCAAAAAGCCGAGCCAGACGCCCCTCGGCCGAGCCCCGTCGCTTTTCTGGGCAATCGTGAAATTTCGTCAGTAGAAAAAACTACGATTCAGTCCCCTAAAGTCAAGAATGAGGTCGTGAAGCAAATTCAGTTACCTTCCACAGACTCAGAAAGAAGAGAGATACGTCTGGGATTCTCTCTAGAGCTGATGATGGGCCAGTTTGGAGTCACAGATCAATCCACTCAGCTTGGGGGGGATTTTGCTTTGAAGCCCTCTCCAGCACTAGAGGCCTTGGTCGAATTACCTCTATCTGAGCGTTTCAGCCTGTATCCCGAGATCAGAGCCAACTTGTTGCGTGTCACAGAGCCAGGGGCAGGCGTGGGGCTATCGGCAGACAACGTTTTTCTTGGAGATCTCTTGGCCGGAGTCGGAACTTCTGGAAATTCAAGATGGCGATTAAAATTATCTACGGGTCTATCGCGAAAAATTTCTTTTACTCAGGCGTCTTCGACCATGATTCAAGTGGCTGCTGTGACGATGCCAGTGCTTCAGGCGCAGGCAAAAATTCCAGTAAGTGATAGCTTACAAATAGGTTTAAAAACAAAAGGGCTTTGGGCAGGAACTCGCACTTCAAGTGGTGGAGGTGTCGGGTATGAGCAGGACCTGACCCTGACTTACTACTCGAGTGACAGTCGCGTTTGGCAAGGACGCAGGGCGCAGAGCAGGTTTTTCTGGGGCGCTGGCTGTGCGCTTGGAAAGTATTCTTTTGAGAACTCAGGCATAAATACAATGGATTTTTCGATTCGATGGGGTCTCGATTAGCAGCGCGGCCAAAACGCATAGGGGTGCTGTTGGACGGACACCTCTCTTGCAGGATCGGCGTCTCTGCTACGCTCATTGAATGTACATTTCGAATGGTTTCTTGAGGCGTCGACCCTGGGCTTTAATGGCTGCATTTTTATGCGGTTCAACCGTGGTTTCTGCCGGTGACCGGGTAACGGTCAAGAGGGCTCAGGCGGGAGAGATGATCCTGGGCAGTATATCGTACTGACCCAAAAAGAGGTGGATCCAGTAGAATTTGCAGCCAGTCACGGCATCAAAGGCAGTAAGCACTTCAAGCATGCGGTCAAAGGCTTTGTCGCTATCATTGATGACTTGAAGCTCTCCAAAATCAAAGACGACTCTCGAGTGTTGCTCGTCGAGCAGGACCGATATGCCGCGATTGAAGCCAGTGGTACACAGTCTGGCGCGACTTGGGGCTTAGACCGAATCGATCAGCGCTCGAAGGTTCTCGATGGAAAATTTAATTACTTGTTCTCTGGAAAAGGCGTGACCGCTTATGTGATCGACACCGGAATCCGCTATGATCA
>JAGWZD010000073.1 GCA_018968995.1 Bdellovibrionales bacterium | reverse complement strand
CCCAAACATAAAGGCAATTCGATCGGCATGAGCCCGCAGAAAGTGAATGTTACTGAGTTTTTGTTTGAGTGCTTTTTCGAAGGCTCTGAAAATCGCCTTAAATTTCCAGTCTATTCCAATGTATCGATCGTGAGGATTTCGGGCTGCCCACTCCACAACAACGTGTCCCGCGTTGCATCCAATTTCGACGTGAAGCTTTTCTTCAGGGCTATTCTTCCACAGTCCTTTTCGGGTCTCGGTATCATTGTCGCTAAAGACGATGCCGGGACCTTTCTTGATCTTCTCCGCATACGGGTTCCTGGAAGGAGCGTAGCGGTATTCGGGATGCTGTATGGGTAGTGCGGTCGGATTCTTCACGGTTGGCATGTTCTTAACAGTTCATGCTTTTCCGGGGAAGGAGGGAGATGCTGGAAACATCTCCCTCCCGTGTCCTAGAGCTTCCGACCGGCCGATCCCGGCGATCCTTGCCTGCACGTATTTCGTGGGGCTTTGGCCAGTCTGTAAAGATCGCTAACTGGCTTCTACGGATCGCTTAGCCGATCAATTTCAGAGCAAGCTGTGGAGTTTGATTTGCCTGGCCTAGAACCGAAACGGTTGCTTGGGTCAGGATATTCGCTCGAGTCAGCTCGCTGGTCTCTTCGGCCATGTCCGTATCTCGGATACGGCTATTGGCGGCAGAGAGGTTTTCGCCGTAGATCATCAAGTTATTGATGGTCGAACTCAGGCGGTTTTGCAGAGCACCCAGTCCTGCTCGGTTCTCGCTCAGCTTGCTCATCGCCTGGTCAATCTTCTCAAGATTGGACTGAGAAGCCTCTTTGCTTGCCGTTGACACGGCAGAGATGCCCAGTGAATCGACTGTAGAATTCTTGTCTTGAGTATCGAAGACGAAACGATCGTTATTCGAATCGCTGTGAATGCCCACTTGGATGTCTAGCGGAGGAGTGCTTCCGTTGAGAAGCTTTCTGCCGTTAAATTCCGTACTGTTCGCGATTCGATCCACTTCTGACTTTAGATTCTGCACTTCTTTGTCAATGTAGCTTCGTTCTGCGTCGCCGATGGTATCGGATGCGCCTTGGATCGAGAGTTCTCGCATGCGAGTCAGAATGTTACTGACCTCGTTCATCGCACCTTCTGCTACTTGAACCAAGCTCACACCGTCGTTTGCGTTGCGAGTAGCTTGCTTCATGCTGCGAATATGCGATTTCAGTTTTTCACTGATGGCGAGTCCGGCGGCATCGTCGCCGGATTTATTAATTCGGCTGCCCGAAGCAAGTTTTTCGAGAGCCTTCTGCTGACTAATTCCGTTCTGGGTCAGATTTCTCTGAGACGCCAGAGACTGCACGTTCGTATTTACACGTAAACCCATGGTTTATTCCCCTTTTTATTTCGGTTTCATTCCAAATTCCTCCGTGAGTGTTTTCGTTTTCTTCTGGAACTTGCGTGTTCAAGAAGAGCAGTCGGAAAATCCTTTCCATCCTGCATCATGCTCATCGGTGAAGTTTTTGCCGGCTTGAGTATTTTTAGACACACTTTTTTGGTCAGGTATTGTCGTCAAAGTTATACCGCCCTAAAAGGGTGTGGGTGTTCGTTATAGCGTACGCGGGGGAAAGCGCGTGTTAAGCCGAGATCTTTTCAGAGGGTACGATGGGAGGCGGGGCAACGCGTTTAATCGAACAAACCCCAGGCATTTCGCGGATCACGGGTTGTATGCGTTGGTAGAGGGCATCGCTAATCTGCCCACGAATAAACACGTTTCCATGATTCACGACTAAATCAAAAGTGTGGGGATGATGGTCGAGGTAGCGACCAATCTTCGAGCGAATTCGGGCCTCAAGAACCGAGTCGGGGATGTCTTGGCGGCCGCTTTGGATTTGATCCCCAACTCTATGAAATAAACCGCGCGCTCGGTAAGAGAGGTCTCTTCCGTATTTCTGGGTTTCTCTCAGGCCATTTTTGAATCCACTTTTAAGCCGATCGCGAAGCATGGCCCGTCGGCGGTGACCCAATCGAGGATCGAGCAAATACATGGCAGCAGCACCCAGAGCGAGAAGCGAAACAGGACGTAAGAACTTCATCACCCATTCCGTTTGCAAACGGGGTGCGCATCCTCGCGGCTGTCCAGTCGGGCGTAAAACTCTTGTATATTCAATGAGTTAAAATTTCCTTTGCGTTCTGACACGAGGCGGCTAAAACCCAGCGCAACCGTAGATTTAATAAGGGGAAACAAGATGGGTTTGATGAACCGTTATTCGTTGGTCGTGTTTTTTGCTCTCAGCGTGGGAGCGGTATCTGCAAAGGCTGCTCAAAATCAATGCCCTGTGCCTCCGGTTACCGTGAATCAAGGGGTAGCTGCCTGCCAGGACCTCAACAGCAATGACGTGGTGCTAAACACCTCGTTCTATCAGGGTCACACTTCTCCGGGAAACCTCCGGGACATGAAGCTTGGCCTTCAGTGCACGGGCCTATCGGCCGAGCGTCTTTTCTGGGCTTTGGCTCGAAGAAATTACGGAATCGATCTGGCGGTAGATTTGAAAGATTTGGCCGAGCTTTGGGATAACGGCAAGAAGAAGGTAAGCCTGTTTCTTCTCAACACCGATGCCTTTGATGCCTCGCAGTTGGCCTGCTACGCGACTTTAGAACAGTCTAATGGCAAGTACTCGATTGCTAAGCCCTATTGTTTAACCACTTTCGCCACGAACGACGGCGTAAACCAGAAGCTCAACAAGGAAAAGTACTTTGGAGGTGTCCAGGGCACGCTTTTCAATGCGATGAGAAAATGCTTCAAGTCTTCGGCAATGAAGCGTGATGGCGACCGCTATTACCTCGCTTGTGAAGGCACTGCCGCCGACGAGCTTCTCACGGTTTTCCGTGATGGGAAGAGCCTCACTGGCGAACGCTACTCGCTGACGAAAGAAGAGCTTCGCGCTGGTCCAATCTCGGTAGGAACGGGAAGCGCCGTCTACTCGAGCAACGACCGGTCTGAAAAAGTGGTCTTCGGAGAAGAAGCAGGTCTTTTCGGCTGGAGCATGAAACTCAGCGATAATTGTCAGTGCGAGAAAATTCTCGATGGAGAAGATGCAGGGAAAGCTTCCTGCCGATTCCTCTTCGGTCACCGTTCGAATCTCTTTCCTGCAAAGTAAGCGAACGGACTGATTTTAGTTTAAAAGAGAAAGGGGCTGGGTCACCAGCCCCTTTTTTTATCTCTAGGCAGCCTTCTTTTGTTTAGCCTTATCCGTGGGGAGCGATTTTCTGCAGAAATACCAATCCACACAATCCCAGCCGGCGGCCTGCGCTTTTTGAGCGCGTGTCTCGGCGTCAGCGACCGTAGAGGGGGCGCTAAGGATCATCGGATCACCGGGTTGCCAGCCCTCAGGCGTCGCAGCTTCATTTTTGTCGGCCGATTGAAGGGCGCGTACGAGCCGTAAGACCTCAGATACCGAGCGGCCCGTGGTCATCGGGTAGGTCAGAATGGCGCGAAGGTGGCCCTGGTCATCAATAACAAACAGCGATCGAACGGTGGAGGTATGGCTCGCAGCCGGTTGAATCATTCCGTAGAGCGAGGCGATCTGCATCGAGAGGTCCTCAATGATGGGGAAATTTATCTTCACGGCAAAGCGCTCCTCGATGTTTCGTATCCAGGCAATGTGGGCGTAAACACTGTCCACCGAAAGACCCATCAAAGAGCATCCGATCTGCTCAAACTCGGGTGCTCGCTTGGCGAAGGCGACAAATTCGCTGGTGCACACCGGGGTAAAATCGGCCGGGTGAGAAAAAAGAACCACCCACTTTCCCCGGTAATCGGAAAGCTGAATAGGCCCATGGGTACTATTTGCCGTAAAGTCTGGAGCGCTTTCATTTAGGCGGATCATGCAGATCATCAGAAGCAAGCCTGGGGCCGTGGCCTCTGAGAAAATGGCGCTGCGTCAAGCGACTCGGCCTTGAGCCGATTGCCGTCTTTTGGCAAGGTTTTGAGTCTATGACCTTTGACTTGTGGTTTAAATCCCAGAATCCAGAAATCGATCTCCGTTCTGCGGCCGCTGTTCTAGCACTCAGTGCCGAAGGCGCAACGGTTCCTTTTATCGCTCGGTATCGAAAAGAGCAGACCGGTGCTCTGGATGAAGTTGGTATTCAGAAAGTGATCGACTCTAAAGAAAAGTGGGATCACTTGCTCAAACGGCAGGCCTTTATCCTGGAAGAAATCGACCGACAGAAAAAGCTTACCCCCGAACTCAAGCAAACGGTACTGGCCACCTTTGATGCAGATCGCCTGGAAGACATCTATTTGCCCTTCAAACAGAAACGAAAAACTAAAGCGGCAATGGCTAAGGAAGCGGGTCTTGAGCCGCTAGCCGATTGGATCTGGAATTGTGGTCATGGAACCGAGAAGCCCCAGCCTGGACAGACACTGGAGATTTGGGCGCTGACTTTCCGGAATGACGAGAAGGATATCAAGGATGGGGCCTCTGCCATCGAAGGGGCTCAGGATATTCTGATTGAACGCTTGAGTGAGAATCAGGAGCTTCGTCAACTTGTCCGGAAAAAAACCTTCGATACGGGCTCAGTCTCGACTGGAAAGGGAGCTAAGGCCAAGCCAGCAAGTAAGTTTGAGCTCTACTTTCAATATAACGAAAAAATTCAATCGTTGCTCCAGCCTCAGAACTCGCATCGGTACCTAGCCATTCGGCGTGGGTGGATGGAAGAGGAGTTAACGCTTCAGATGGGTGGAGCTGAGGGGGAGGAGCAGTTCGAGGCGGAGCTGCTCTCAGCTTTCGAGCAGGAGGCCGGAGCGGTTCATCCTTCTCCTGGTCAATCGGTGCTCAAAAAGGCCGCGCGTTTGGCGCTAAAGGCCTATGTGGTGCCTAGTATTGAGAGCGAAGTGCACCGAGCTTTGAAAGAGGTGGCAGACCAGTCTGCGATTCAAGTGTTTTCTGAGAATCTGCGCAAAGTGCTGCTGGCCTCGCCTCTTGGCCCAAAAGCCGTACTAGGAGTGGACCCTGGTGTTCGTACAGGCTGCAAAGTAGCAGCGGTAACCTCGAGCGGGCAGTACATCGCAAACACCGTGATGTATCTGCAGAGCGAAGAGCAGAAAAAGAACGCTGCGATTCTTCTTGGGGAAGTCTGCAAGAATGCGCAGGTGCAGGCCATTGCCGTAGGTAATGGAACTGCAGGTCGTGAGACCGAAACCTTTCTTCGTTCCACCATTAAAGAACTGGGCCTTTCTGTTCCGGTGGTGATGGTGAGCGAATCGGGCGCTTCGGTCTATTCAGCTTCTGACGTGGCTCGCGAGGAATTTCCAGATCTTGATGTCACGGTTCGCGGCGCCATCTCGATTGCGCGTCGTTTGCAGGATCCTTTGGCCGAGTTGATTAAAGTTGATCCGAAAAGTATCGGGGTGGGTCAGTACCAGCATGATGTTTCACAGAATGCTCTAAAAAAGAGTCTCGATCTGGTGGTTGATAGTTGTGTGAACCATGTTGGAGTAGACATTAATACAGCGTCCTCTCATTTACTCTCACATGTCTCAGGCATTGGACCCTCACTCGCGAAATCTATTGTCGAGCATCGAAATACAAAGGGGCTTTTCAAGTCTCGTCAGGAGCTGCTGGAAGTCTCTCGCTTCAGCAAGAAGGCCTTCGAGCAAGCTGCTGGTTTTTTACGGATTCCAAACGCTGAAAATCCTCTTGATAATACCGGTGTTCACCCTGAGCGCTATTCGGTGCTCGAAGGGGTAGCAAGTCGTCTTGGAAAAAATTTGAAAGAACTTGTGGGACCTGGCGTTGCGCTGGTGAAGAAAGATGAAACGCTTCGCAAAGAGGTAGGAGAGTTTACATTTAAAGATATCGTTCAAGACCTTGAAAAGCCGGGACGTGATCCGCGCGACCCCTTTGTCGCTTTTCAGTTTCGCGAAGACATTCATGAAGTGCGAGACCTGAAGCCTGGTATGGTGGCTCCAGGAATTGTGACGAATGTCACCAATTTTGGCGCCTTTGTGGACATCGGAGTGCATCAGGATGGACTGGTTCACATTTCACAGCTCGCCGATCGTTTTGTGAAAGATCCTCGCGAAGTGGTGAGTCCAGGTGACCGGGTTCAGGTTCGCGTTCTTGAAGTTAGTTTGGAGAAAAACCAAATCGCGCTCACCATGAGAAGCGGCGAAGTTCGCGCCGAGCCCAAAGAGGTTGGGCGCGATCAGGGGCGCGTTGCTGGACGACTGGCCCCTGCGGGGAGACCGGCGCCAACAGCCGCAAGGCCCGCGACGGCAAAGCCCGCGCCAGTGAAGCCCAAAGAGGCCTTTAATAACGCGTTTGCTGGGCTAGCCGGGCTTCGAAATAATCTGAAAAAATAGCAAAAAAACGTCCTAGGTTTCTCAGGCAGCATGAGTCCATAGGGACACTGGTAGACAGCTGAACGCGCTTACTCTCCCATGCGGAAATTTTGCTCATTGGTTATACTGGTACCTTGTGAGCAGCCATTTAGCTCAGCCTCGCTTCTCGAAGTCGGATTCTGGCCTGCCCCTTTTTGAAAGGCTGATGGCACGGTATTTCTTTCTTCCGGTGAAATCTCGGCAAACCACTTGGGAGCAGTCGAACCGATTTTTTGAGCGAGAGACTGACAAGATTTTAAAGCTCGCTCAGGGGCTGAGCCTGCGGCAAATGCAAACGCCCGTGTTGATCGCGCGCATTCAGGGAATTGAAAACGCTTCGCGCTTCTGGTCGCCGGCGATGGTGCTCGAACACTTGATGATCGTGGCCCCAGGAGTGGCGGAAATCATCGTGAAATTATCGGAGGGGGTTTCACCCCAGGTTGTGGTCGATATCTCGGCAACCAAACCCAAGCCTAGTGGCGACCTTTCGAGCGAAAGCCTAAAAGCCCTTCTTGAGAGTTTTGCCACCAGCATGGAGCAGGTGAGAAAGCGTGTTACCCAGGAGGTGAGAGATCGCCATTCACGCTCGAAGCTCACTCATCCTTGGTTTGGACCTTTGAGTGCCCGTGAGTGGAACTGGCTTCTTGCGACCCACCAGCGGATTCACCGCCGGCAGGTCGAAGAGATTCAGAAGCATTACTTGGGACGCTGAGAGGTGCGGGCCTAGGGCTGCACCATTTTCTCTAGACGGGATACGTCGAATCCTTTGGCAGTGAGGCGCTCCAGAATTTCGTTGTAAGTGGTTTCGTTCATGCTGGTCGTGCGGCTCAAAATCCAGAGGTAGTCTCTGTCCGGTGCACCCACCACGGCGTACTCATAGTTCGCTCCCAGATCAACGATCCAGTAGTCTCCATAGAACGGCCAGAAAAAGCTGACTTTTAGCTTCGAGTTACTTTCACGGTCGACCACCACAGCCTTTCCTTTGGCTTGCTTGAGTTTCCCGTCCAGCGAGTTCAGGTTGCATTCATTGAGCACGGCAACGCTGCCATCATGGTTCAAAGTGTAGGTTGCTCGGGTGCCCGTGCAACCTTTGGCAAATTTCTGTGGGAATGAAGAGATCTCATACCATCGACCGAGATACCGGTTCAGGTCGACAAAAGGAACGGTCGCTAGTTCTGGCTTGGGGTGCTTGGGTCCCATGGCATGCGCCACTGAGCCTGAATTCACCATCAGCAGAGCTAGTACAGACATCAAAAACGCTGAGCTTTTCTTGGACATGAGAAACCTCCCTAGGGTTCGTTCCGACAATAAGTGCTGCAAACCAGCGGGTAATAGCGTTCCGCTCGGATTTCGTCAATGCTTGACAAAAACTATACAGAAATAGGGTGAGCAGTAAGATATTGATATTATAAATAAAAAAGCCACCCCCGGTCTGAGGGTGGCTTTTTTATTTTGAGCTCGAAGTCTTAGTAGCAGGGCGAAACCGCTTGCCGGCGGCGCTCGGCCTCTTGATAGCGGCCTTGAGCCTTTGCCACCTCGTTCATGGAACGATCAAAGAGCGAGGCCTCTACAGCAAAAGTACGAGTCGTGAGGATCTGATCGACCCACTGGGTTCCTGTTCGCGGAATTTGTCTCCAAGCATCATGGCAGCGCATGCCGTAAGGAGTATCGTTGCAAACGGTGTAGTGGTCTTCGATGAAGTACGTGCAGGTCTCCATGACCCGCGTGACTTCTGATTGTTCGCACTCGGGATTACAAACGAGTGATCGTGAAATGGTAACGCCAAGTCCTTGCCCTGATCGCATCGGGCTTGCGTAGACTTGACGGGTATCTTTGTCGAACTTGGCGTTGGCGAATTCAACCGCTTCGGCGCCCATTTGTAAGCGAATGAGGCTTTTTCTGCCCAGGTAAGTGGCCATGGCAGAAACCTTTTGGTCGGCTTCGAACTCCAGCGTGCGGCCAGTAACAGTCTGAAGCGCAAACTTTTGCTTCGCTTGAACCTCGACAGGATAAGGCCCCATCTTTTGACCGCAGGCACTGAGTGCTGAGGCTGAGGCAATGAGCATCAGAGCGGGAGCAAGATTTTTGAACAGCATCGTCGATTCCTCCGAATGAATGGCCGCCACCCTCACCTTTTGCCGGCTGC